>JAYUGD010001045.1:0-9007 GCA_043767785.1 Zavarzinella sp.
GCGTCGCGTCGCGGCTAAACGGTCGCTGATGATGGGCTTTTTGTCGAAGGATTCCGCACATGCGTCGTCACCGCCCCCCCACCCTCGTCAGCATGTGGATGCTGGACGTCTTCTGCTGTGCCCTCGGGTGCGTCACGCTGCTGTGGCTGCTCAAGACGCGCGACGCCGGCATCTCGTCGGACGAGGCGACCAGCGCGAATTCGTCGCTCATCCAAACCCGCGACGAGTTGGACAAGTCCAAGACGGAATCGGCCTTGCGCCTCGCCAACGCGGAGAAACTCGCCAACGACTTGGAAGCGATCAAAAAGTTGTTGGCCCTCGCCCGCGACGAGCGGGACGAGAACGCCGCCAACTTGGCGCTCGTGAAAGAGGAGCGGGACAAGACGGCCGCCAACCTCGCCCTCGTCAAGGAAGAGAGTGAGAAGACCGCCAAGAACCTCGCCCTGACCACGACCGAGCGGGACGCGAACGCCAAGACACTGGCCCTCATCCAAGCGGAACTGGCCGTCACCAAGAAGAACCTGACGCTGGCGCTGGCCGTGGCCGACGAGTTGGACAAGACGCTCAAAGGGCTGACCAGCAAGTTGACCGTCACCGACACGGAGCTGGCCAAGAAGCGCGGCGAGATGGAGGCGATCACCAAGAAGCTCGACGCCGCCAAGAAGCAGGCCGCCGACTTGGAAACGCTGGTGCGCGACAAGGACAAGATGCGCACGGACGCCGAGGCCAAGCTGAAAGCCTCCGACGCGAAACTGGACTCGATGACGAAAACCGCGTCCGACGCCGCCAAGGCCCAAGCCCGGCTCGACGCGATCGAACTGGCGATGAAGGCCCAGAAGACGCAACTCGACCAGGCGAACGTCACCATCGTCGATTTGCAGGGGACGAAGGCCAAGCTCGCGGACAAAATTAACCAACTCCAAGTCGAGACGGACAACAAGTTCGCCGGCATCGCCCTCACCGGCAAGAACGTCGTCTTCCTCGTGGACATGTCCGGCAGCATGGACCGCACCGACGAGAACACGCTGGAGCCGACCAAGTGGCCCGCCGTGCGCGACACCGTCTGCAAGCTGATGACCTCGCTGCCGGCCCTCGAAAACTTCCAAGTGATCCTGTTCTCCACCAACGCCGGCTTCCTGATGCCGGAGACCGGCTGGGTGAAGTACGAGAAGGGCAAGAGCATCGAGCGCGTCAAGACCGCGATGACCGCCGTGAAGCCGACCGGCGACACGAACATGTACCTCGGCCTCGAAGCGGCGTTCCAGTTCCGGGCGAAAGGCATGGATACTGTCTACCTAATCTCCGACGGCCTCCCGACCTCCGGCCCCGGCCTGACGGCCGTGCAAGAACGCCAACCCATCACGGACTCGGACCGCACCAACCTCCTCTCCCGCCACGTCCGCCGCACGCTGCAAGCCGAGTGGAACAAGCCGGACGCCCAAAAGCAGCGCGTCCGCATCAACTCCGTCGGCTTCTTCTACGAGTCGCCTGACGTCGGGGCGTTCCTGTGGGCGCTGTCACGGGAGAACGACGGCAGCTTCGTGGGGATGAGTCGTCCGTGAAAAAGCATTTTTTAGCCACGGATCGAACACGGACGAAACACGGATAAAGGCAGAAGAGAAAGACAGAAGAGAAGAGCTTCACCACAGAGGACACAGAGAGTACAGAGGAAAACCAAAGCCGAGGAAAGGCATTTTTAAGAATGTCTTCTCTGTATTTGTCTTTCCTCTGTGTTCTCTGTGTCCTCTGTGGTGAAGCTCTTCTCTTCTGCCTTTATCCGTGTTTCGTCCGTGTTCGATCCGTGGCTAAAAAATGCTTTTTCTTGATTGATGAAACAGCCTCCCCCAAGAGTGGGGTGGCCACTCCGCGCTACAATCGGGATAATTCGCCGTACCGATGACACGGAGGCGAACGCTGCATGACGGACCATGACATTCCCAAGCTGCGGCCGGGCCTGAAGGCCGTCGCCGGGAACAAGCCGGACACCGTGGTCATCATCGACCAGTACCGGCTCGGGGACGCCATCGAACTGTCGCACGCGATGTTCGAGATCGTCACCCTCTTCGACGGCCACAAGACCCTGAAGCAGATCCAGGCCGAGACGGCCAAGATGTTCGAGGGGCAGGCGGTCCCCTTGGAGACGCTCACCAACTTGGTGCGCGGGCTGGACATGGACTACCTGCTCGACACCCCGCGCCTGCGGGACAAGTTGAACACGCCGGACCGGCCGCCCGTGTGCGTCGGCGTGTACGACGCCGACCCGGACAAGGCCCGCAAGCAACTCAAGAAGCTGTTCACCGCGAGCGGCGGGCCGGGCCTGCCCGGCGAGCCGGGGTGCCGCGTGGAAAGCGACGGCCCCGTGAAGGCCGTGCTGGTCCCGCACATGGATTACCTCCGCGGCGGCGTCACTTACGGCTGGGGCTTCAAGGAACTCGTGGAACGCACGGACGCCTCGCTGTTCGTCGTCATCGGCACGTCGCACTACTCCGGCCGGCGGTTCAGCCTCAGTCGGCAGAACTTCGCCACCTGCTTCGGCAAAGTCCCGACCGACCAAGCCTACGTGGACCGCATTGTGAAGCACTACGGGGAGGGGCTTTTCGACGACCCCTACGCCCACGTCCCGGAACACGCGATCGAACTCGAAGTGGCGATGCTGCAATACGTGTTCGACGGCAAGCGGCCGTTCCGCATTGTGCCCTTGCTGACCGGCCCGTACCACGACTGCGTGGGGGAAAAGAGCCACCCGCGCGACCAGGCGGACATCGCCCGCATGATCGCGGCCCTGCGGGCGGCCGAGGCCGGGGCCGGGGAAAAGGTCTGCTACGTCATCAGCGGCGACCTCGCCCACATCGGCCCGAAGTTCGACGACCCCGACCTGCTGAGCGAGGAGCAACTCAACGACAGCAAGAAGCAGGACGACCGGCTGACCGAATTCCTGGAGGCCGCCGACACGGACGGCTACTTCGGCGTGATCGCCGACGAGCAGGACGCCCGCCGCATCTGCGGCCTGCCGCCGACGGTCCTGACGATGGAAGTGTGCAACCCCAAGCGGGGCAAGCTGTTGCACTACGGCAGATTCGTCCAGCCCGAGGGCTTCGAGAGCGTCAGCTTCGCGGCGGCCGCGTTTGAATAAAGTTCAAAGCAAAGACATTTTTAGCCACGGATCGAACACGGATGAAACACGGATAAAGGCAGAAGAGAAGAAGAAGAAGAAAGAAGAGAAGAACTTAACCACAGAGGACACAGAGAACACAGAGAAAGACGGGAAGAGAGAAGACATTCTTATAAATGCCTTTTCTCTGCTTTGGTTTTCCTCTGTGGTCTCTGTGTCCTCTGTGGTTAAGTTCTTCCGTTTTTGTCTTTATCCGTGTTTCGTCCGTGTTCGATCCGTGGCTAAAAATGTCTTTCTTCGAGCCGCCCCACCCCCGGCGAGAAAGACTTTTCCCCCCGTCCGTATAATCTCTGGACAGGCCAACCCTCGATTCGACGGAGCAGCGATGAAGAATCTGATTCCTCCGGGCGGCTCGCGGCGGCTCATGGCGGCGGTGGTGATGGGGACGGCCCTCTCGGCGATGGCCGGGGAGGCGTCGGCCAGTCAGCAACCGGCCCCCGACGCGGTTCACGACATTTCCCGCTATTGTCAGGCGTGCTGGCGCAACGCCCGGCTCCACCCGGACAGTTGGCAGGACTGCACCCAAGAGGTGCTGATCCGGCTGCTGCAAACGGTGGAGGCCGAGCGTTGGCCCGGACTCCTGAAGCAGGAAGGCGACGACCGCCGGGAGTTCTTCCGCGCCATTGATGCCGTCAAGAAGCGGACCCAGCGGGCCAAGAAGTACCAAGTCCTCGCCGACGAGGTGCCGGACCGGCCCCGCGCCGCCACGGGCGGCCGCAACGAGATCCAAGAAGAATTGGACCTCGCCGCTGGCAAGGTGCTCAGCCAGCGCCAGCAGCGCATCCTACACCTGACCCGCGAGGGCTGGACCGTCCCCGAGATCGCCGGCGAAATGCACACCACCGTCGAGCGCATCAGCGACGACAAGTACAAGGCCATCAAGAAGTTGCGGAAAGAATTGAACGTGTGACGACGGCCGTTTGAAAAGACATTTTTAGCCACGGATCGAACACGGAACAAACACGGATAAAGACCCAACCGTAAAACTGAAGACGGATGAAGACCGGATTGGCACGGCAGAGGCGATGTCATTGACATGACCCGGCCGTGTTAATCCGGTCTTCATCCGTCTTGGTTTTGGTCTGATCCGTGTTTGTTCCGTGTTCGATCCGTGGCTAAAAGCGGTTTTTCCGACTACCGTCACGCCTTCTCGGCGGCCTTCTTCTTCCCCTTCGCGACGGGGGCCTCGACCGGTTCCGGCGCCTCGATCTCGTCGTCCACGTCTCCGGGTTCCGGCACGCCGCCGATGATGCCGGCCTTGACGGCCACCACTTGCAGCACCTTGGCCTTCACTTGCTCCGCGAGGGCGACGTTCTCCGTCAGGTACTGCTTCACGTTCTCCTTGCCCTGGCCGAGCCGGGTGCCTTCGAAGCTGAAGAACGACCCGCTCTTTTCCAGCACGTTCAGGTCGCTGGCGATGTTCACCAAGTCGCTGAACGTGTTGATGCCGCGGTCGTGCAGCACCTCAAACTCGGCGGTGCGGAACGGCGGGGCGATCTTGTTCTTCACCACCTTCACGCGGACTTCCGTGCCGATGACTTCGTCCCCGTCCTTGACGGCCGGGCCGCGCCGCACTTCCAGCCGGCAAGAGGCGTAGAACTTCAGGGCCAGCCCGCCGGTCGTGGTCTCGGGGTTGCCGTACATCACGCCGATCTTCAGGCGGATTTGGTTGATGAAGATGATGCAGGTGTTCGTCTTGGCGATCAACGGGTTCAGCACGCGCAAGGCCTGACTCATCAGCCGGGCCTGCTGGCCGACGGACGGCGTGCCGATCTCGTTGTCCGTCTCGTTCTTCGGCACGAGGGCGGCGACGGAGTCGATGACGATGATGTCCACCGCGTTCGACTTAATCAGCATTTCCGCGATGCGCAGGGCCTCTTCCCCGAAGGACGGCTGGCTGACCAGCAGGCTTTCGAGGTCCACGCCGAGCTTCTTGCACCACGTCGGGTCGAGGGCGTGTTCCGCGTCGATGTACGCGGCCACGCCGCCGGCCTTCTGGGCGTTGGCGACGGCGTGCAAGGCGATGGTCGTCTTGCCGCTGGACTCGGCCCCGTAAATCTCGATGATGCGGCCGCGCGGCAGCCCCTTGCCGCCGAGGGCCACGTCGAGGCTCATGGAGCCGGTCGAGATGCCGATGACTTCGTTGTTGGTGGCGTCGCCCATCTGCATGATGGAGCCTTTGCCGAACTCCTTCTCGATGGCCGCCAACGTGTTTTGCAGTTCCTTGCTCGGTTGAGCCATGATTGACCGTCCCTTTGGGTATGTGGCAGATAGTGGGTTGTTGTATGGGTGAATTTTACCCAAGCGCGTCGGGGAAAACGATGTCGGTAGGCGGGATTTGGAAACGAAGATTTTCGGGGCGGCTTGGGTAAGATGGCGGGGACTCGTTCACGCACGGATTGAGCCATGGGACTGGAAAAAGATTTTGGCAGCCGGTGGGCCATCGAACACCACGCCGACGCCCTAATGAAATTGGCCCCGCTGCCGGCCGTGGAGTCGTGGCGGCCGACGCCGACGGACACGATGATCCCCCGCCGCATCCCCGACGGCCTGATCGACGTAAAGTTCCGCGGCCACCACGAAACAACGCCTTTGGTCTTCGAAATCGAGACGCAGCCGTCCGCGGACGCCGACCGGCAAATCTTGGAAGCCATTCTGCTGGTCCGACTCGCCCGGCGGACGTTCCCGGACGCCCTGTTGGTGCTGCTCAAGCCGGCCGGCCAAGCCAGCGTGACCGGGGAGACACGCATCGCGACGCCGGGCGGGACGGTGGCCGGCATCCTGCGGTGGCACGTCATTCGGCTATGGGAGTTCCAAGCCGAAGACTTGTTCGCCCTCAACGACGTGGGCTTGGCCCCGTGGATTCCGCTCACGCAAACGACCCAAGCTGACGAACTGTTCCTGGCGAGGTGTCGGGACCTGATCGACACCCAGGCGCCGCCCGAAGAGTTGGAGGAAATGCGCGTCGTCACCGCCGTCCTCGGGGGCGTGCGGTATAATAAACGTCTGCTGGAAACGATCTTCTTGGGAGGCCGAAAATTGATCGACTCACCCATCCTGAACGAGGCCGTGAAAGAGTTGACCGACCGGGCCCGCATCTCGGCCCTTCGAGACAACATCTTTCAAATTTTGGAAGAGCAATTCGGCCCGCTGCCGCCCGACATTGTTGAGCAAGTGACGTTGGTTGCCGATGAAAAGCAGTTGCGGAACTTGACCCGGCGGGCCTGTGCCGCGCCGGACTTGGAAACCTTCGTCGCCAACCTTTGAGGCGTGCGGCTGCCCATGTCGATGACGTACAACGCTTTCAAAAACCGACTGCCGCCCGACCTCACGTTCGCGTTGGCGAGAGAACTCTTCGGCGACGCGATGACCGCGAAAGAAATGTTGGAGGCCGCCAACGAGGCCCAACGGCGGGCGATCATCCGCGTACTCAAGGCGCGCTTCGGCGTGGAGTTGGGACGGCGTTACGAATACGTCTTGGAGGAAACGTCGGACCCGCACGTTTTGCGGGGATACCTCGACATGGCCATAACGTGCCCGGACATGGCCACGATTCAAAATGCGCTGTGCCCTCCCCCGCCGTTTCCCAATGGCAACTCCTTGGCCGGGAAGACGGCTCAAGAACTGGTCGTTGGGCAGATGCTCTGGTCACATACGACCATCAAAACCAAGGCCGACGCCGTCGCCCACATTTTGGCGAAACGGTTCGACGACGTGTCGGACGACCTCACCTTACGAGTGAAGGAAATCACCGACGAAGACCGCCTCGATCACCTCATTGACCTCGCCGCCACTTCCCCCGACCTCCCGTCTTTCCTCGCCGCCCTCTGAATCCGCCACTTTCCCGTTGACACCATTCGCTCGCCCGCTTATGGGGCGGGGCGACGCGGCTCGGGACTCACCGTCCCGGAGGCGCGGGGCGTGGCCGTCGGCTCTTCGGGGGAAGGGCCGGGCCGGCGCCGCGGGCGGGGGACACAGGGAGGGACGGCCCCATGAAGCGCTTCTATTGGCTGCTACTGATCGCCCAGGTCGCCGCGGTCGGGTGCATGCCGACGAACCCGTTCCTGACGCCGACGGTGTCGCGGTCCCAACTCGACGAGGCGGGGCCGGACAAGGACGCCGTCCGCACCATCCGCGACATCGCGGTGTACGACAACTTCAACACCCTGCCCGTGAGCGGCTACGGCCTCGTCACCGGCCTCGACGGCACCGGCGGCATGACGCCGCCGGGCGACGCCCGGCAGGCCGTCGAAGACCGCCTCAAGAAAATGAAGGTCGAGAACGTCTCCGAAGTTCTCAGCTCGCCGACGACGGCCATCGTGGTCGTCACCGGGACCGTCAAGCCGGGCGTGCGGCGGAACGAGGTGATCGACCTCGAAGTCACGCTGCCGCCGGGCAGCAAGGTCAAGAGTCTCCGCGGCGGCGTCCTCCAGGAGACGCCGTTGATGACGTTCGCCACGCAGGAAGACGTTCGCGGCTACCTCAAGGACAACTCGTTGAACACCGTCTCCGAGGGGAACCGACTCCTGCGCGGGCACGATGTCGTCGTCGGCCAGGGGCCGCTGCAAGCGTCGCTGAAGCCGGCGAAGGACGGCGACGAAGAGACGGCCACCATCGATGCGATGAAGACCGCCTACGTGTGGAAGGGGGGCAAGCTCCGCGAGGGGCGGGCGATGTTCCTGATCCTGAACACAGAAGAACAGCGGTTCCGCGTGGCCGAGCAGGTCGCCACCCGGCTCAACGACACGTTCCACGGCGGGGAGACGGCCAGTTCCAAGGTCGCCATCGCCAAGCACAAGGACTTGGTGGCCGTCAGCGTGCCGCCGCGGTACAAGCTGAACCACCCGCACTACATGCGCGTCGTGATGGCCGTCCCGCTCGACCCGCCGGCCGACCCGACCGCCTACCTGAAGAAACTCGAAGGCCAACTCCAGAACCCGGAGACGGCCGCCGCCGCCGCGATCAAGCTCGAAGCCGTCGGCGCCCCGGCCATGCCCGTGCTGCGGGCGGCCATGAAGAGCGAGTACCCGTTCGTGCAGTTCTGCGCCGCCGAGTCGCTGGCGTACTTGGGCCAGCCGCTGGCCGCCGAGACGCTGGCCAAGATCGCGGCCGAGCACCCGTCGTTGCAGGCCTACGCCCTGACGGCCCTCGCCGCGCTGGACGACGCCCTGAGCGTGTCGAAGCTGGAAGAACTGCTGGCCGCCAAGGAGCCGAGCCTGCGCTACGGGGCCTTCCGGGCCATGCGGGAGATCGACAAGGAATCGCCGCAAATCAAGGGACAGTCGCTGGGCAAGGCCTTCATGCTGCACGCCGACGTGGGCGTGGGCCAGCCGATGGTCCACCTGCTCCGCGAGGGCCGGGCCGAGTTCGTGCTGTTCGGCGAGAAGCCGACGCTCGTGGCCCCGTTCTCCTTCACCGCCGGCCCGCACGTCACCGTGACGGCCAAGCCGGGCGACGAGGTGGCCACCATCTCGTACTTCTCGACGAAGGGCGACAAGGAACTGCACGCCCAGTGCGGCCTGACCGTCTCCGAGGTGCTGAAGAAGATGGCCCAACTCGGCGCCAACTACGGCGATTGCGCCGAGATGCTGATGAAGGCCCAAGACCGCAAGGCAATCAACTGCCGTGTCGTCGTGGACGCCCTGCCGAAGGCCGTCCCGATCCAGCGGCTGGCCGAGGCCGCCCGCGAAGACCCGTGGATGACCTTGGAGTACGACCTGCTCTCCGAAGTGGACGACGCCGCCACGCCGACGCTGTTCGAGACGACGGGAGACGTGACGCGGCGGTAACGCGCCGGACGCCCGTTTAGCCGCGACGCGACGCTTCGGAGTGGAG
>JAYUGD010001046.1:0-8994 GCA_043767785.1 Zavarzinella sp.
CCAAGTGGGGCGAGACCGGCCACGCCCGGCTGGAACCCGAGTTCCAGTGGGGCGACAAGATCGACACCGTCCGGGACGTGTTTCAGGAATTGGTTTCGCGGACCGACAAGCGATGAGCAGCGAAGGTCGGGCGACTCGGGAACCGCTTCGCCGGCCGGTGGGCCGAAATCACTTGCAGGGCCAAGGCGTGGCACTGCGGGCAGGCCACGGATTCGAGCGACTGGCCCTCGAAGTGGCCGACCCGGCTTTGCAGCGGCCACTTCCATTGGCAATGGGCACAGACGAGTTGCGAACAGTCCATTGTTCTCTCAAAAGTTTTCTGCTTAATGCCGCTCGCCGTCGCGAGTCGCAGGCTCCGGGAAGCCGCGGTAGCCGCGGCACACGCAGATGTCCCACTGGGCGATCACCCGGCCCGCCTCAATGTACTCCACGCGCACCGGCGGGTCGATTCGGTCGAACCCGGCGAGGAGGACTTGGCCGGAGCCGATGCCGCCGACGCACACGAACGTCTTGCCGCGGAATTCTTGCGCGTCGGCCACCGGGTTCGGCCGCCACCAGTCGTACTGGCTGTGCCGGTCGGGCGGGGTCACCGCCATCCCGAGGGAATATGCCGTCGGGTTCCCTTCCCCGTAAATCCCCAACACCCCCGGCACGTCCCACCGCAACCCCGCCAGAACCGGGTCATCTTGCCCCTCTTCGCGCACTTGCCGGCGGACGAGATCGACTTGGGACGACAAGTACCGAAAGCCCTTCATCTTGGTGATCGGGTCGTATTTGCGGATCACGGGCGGCTGGTCCGGCGAATCGGGTTCCACGAAGCCAGAGACAACGCGGGCGAAGGGTCGGGAGTCGTAAATCATCACGGACCCGAGGATTCCGAGCGCGAGGAAGAACACGAGTGTCACGCGCCAAGCGACCCGCACGCGCCCCACTTGCGTCGGCAGTCGGCGCCGCAGGAAATCGACGGCGATCACCAAGCCGGAGACGTACGCCCCGGCGGGCCAGTTGATCTGGATGGGCGTCTTGAAACTCATCACAAAGAAGAGGGCGACCGTCGGGACGGCCATCCACCAGAGAAAAGTGATTCGCTCGTCACCCGTGCGGCCGGGCCGGGCCGCCCACGCCGCCATCACGCCGATGACGAGCCAGTAGCCGTTCAGGACGACGGCTTGGCCGCCGGCGTAAATAATGGGGCCGGCCCAACGGACGCCGCCGGCCTGTTCACCCGTCACGCCGGCTTGGCCGGCGACGTGCCGAAACGTAACCCAATCGTGGGCGTAATTCCAAATGAGGATTGGCGCCGCGCTCGTCGCGGCGGCGAGGACCATCACCGCGAACCGCGACGAGACGATCAGCCGCCGCCGCTCCGGGTCCGCCAATAGGAACAAGCCGAAGGACGCCAACCACACCGCCATCGTGTACTTCGCCAGAATCCCCACGGAGACGACGAGGCCGGTCAGGAGCCATTTGCCGTGGCCCTTGGACCGGACGGCGTCGTACCCGAACACGGTCGCCCACACCCAGCAGGTCAAGTACGGGGCGTCGATCGTCATGAGCAGGGAAAAGGCCGTGACGGCCGGGAAGGAAATGGTCAGCAGGACGCACCAAAAGGCGACCATCTCCGAGCCGAGCGCCCGGCGGGCGAGGCAGAAAATACCCCACGCGAACAGGCCGCCGCAAAGGATCGCCGGCACGCGGACCGCCGCCGTCAGCGACCCATTCGCGGCGAGCGACAGGCCGCCGAACAGCTCCACGCCCGCGCGGATCAGCCACGCGACCAGCGGCCCCTTGCTGTAATAGCTCCAGTCGAGATGCCGGGACCAGTCCCAATAATGCGCCTCGTCCGGCGCGAGGTCGAACGGGCACCACAGGAACATGTACACGAAGCGGAAGGCCGTCACCAAGACGATGACGGCTAATGCCAACGCCGTGAAGTTCCGCGGCGCGGCCGGCTGGGTTGAAGAGGGGGGCGGGCCAGAAACGGACATCAAGCCAAACTCCGGTGGGAACGAACGCTCGTTTTCGTCCAAACCGGCAATTCGGTCAAGCCCGGAAGTCTGGGATGGTTATTCGGCCGTCAGGTCGCCGAGGAGCTTGCCCAACACTTCGTACGTCAGCGTGAACGGGACCGGCTCGTGCTTGTTGGTCGTCGAATCGTATTGGGTGCGGTGAAACGCGATGTCCGAATCGCCGGTCATGGCGACGTCGTAATACTGCCGCGTCGGACCGGTCACCGTCGGCTCACTCGACCGCAGTTGAGCAATTTGCCTGGGGTCGTCCACTTCCACCAAGACGACGGCTTCCAGCAGCCCCGTCAGCCGCTTGGCGACGGCCGCCGCGCGGACGGGCAACGGTTGAGCCGCGTGGCCGGCCGTGCGGGACAGCCGCAGTTCGCGGAAGCGCCCGCCAATGCCGTCCAAACCGTCGGCGGCGGCGGCCAAGGCCCATGTGGAATTACCGGCCGCGAAGGTCAGGGAGCCATTGTTGGCTTTCAGCTCGGCCCCGTCAGCGAGTCTTTGGCGAAGGTTTGCGGTTGTCATCGGTTTCTCCGATTGTTTGTGCGGTGTGGTCCGTGCCGTCGAAGCTCAAGAGGGTCGGCTTGTCGTCGACGACGGTTTCAATGTGGACCGGGCGGCTCCACATCTTCTGAAGGTGGACCAGCGTGTCTTGCGCGTGGTTCAGCTTCAGGTCAATGCCGTTGTGCCCGTGCTTTAATAATAACTCGCCGCGGTTGCGGTGGTTGCCGTTGAGGACGTAAATGAACGGTTTTCCGAAATTCGTCAGGCTGAACAGCAGCCGTTGCTTCACCAACTGGAACTCGCGGGACTCGATGACGTACTGCCCCTGCTGATTCTGGTAGTTGAACGAGAACAGCTTGTGCCGGACGCAGAACTCGGGCGTCAGGAACGTGTCGATGAACGTGATGTCGTTGTGGACGCGGCGGACCTCGAAAATCTTCTCGCGGCCCAGGCCCAGCTTCTTGTCCCACGCCCGGCGGGCGTCGAGGTTGTCGCAGTCCGCGTACTCCGGGCCGAACTGGCCGCGGTTCCAGCGGTCTTCCACGTCCCGCAGCAACTCGATGCCCACCTTATACGGGTTCAGCCGCTTGCCGCTGGTGGCCATCGTGCCGGAGTGGTGGTCGGCGTAATCAATCATCTCGGACGGGTGCAGCGCCTTCTGCGTCATGATCGTGCTGTGCCAGAAGCTGGCCCACCCCTCGTTCAGAATCTTCGTCTGGGCCTGCGGGTAAAAGTAGTACGCCTCGTCGCGGATGATGGAGAGGATGTCCCGCTGCCACGCTTTGAGGGGGGCGTGTTCGACCATGAACAACAGCACGTCCTTTTCCGGGTGTTCCGGGAAGCCGCGGTCCGGCCGGCTCTCGCGGTGCTTCTGGGCGGCCTCCTCTTCCTGCCGCATGCGCTCCGGCGGGTTGATGTAGTCTTCCATGTACTCTTTGCTGCGGAAGCGGTTGGCGTGTTCTTCCTCGCCCGGCTCGCCGTCTTTAAAGTCGTACCGGGAGTGTTCGCCGCGCCGCTTGATGGCGACCGAGTGAATGTCGATCAAGTCGTCCACCGACATGCAACGGTCCAGAAACGCCTCGACCTCGTCCTCGCCAAACCGCTCCGCGTACCCGCGGATGCGGGTGCCGTGGTTGGCGATCTCGTCCATCATCTTGCGGGTGGTGTGCGAGAAATAGGCGTTGTTTTTGAAGAAGTCGCAATGACCATAAACGTGTGCCATTACTAACTTCTGATCGACTGTATGGTTGCTGCGCATCAGATAGGCGTAGCACGGGTCGTTGTTGATGACCATCTCGTAGATCTTTGACAGGCCGTACTCGTACCCCTTCTTGAGTTCCTCGTAGGCCATGCCGAAGGACCAGTGCGGGTAGCGCGTGGGGAATCCGCCGTAGGCGGCGATCTCGTTCAGGTCGTCGGCGTCCACCACTTCGAAGATCGTCTCGTAGAAGTCCAGCCCGTACTCGCGGGCGTACCCCTCGATCTCGTCCTTGAGGATGCGCAGGTGGCCCGGCAGGTTGGTGTGGTAAAAGGTGTTCATGGCGTCCGGCCTTTAACGGCGTAACAATAGCAACGTCAAGTTTGCGACGAAGGTGAGGACCGCCGCCAACATCACTCCGTAAATCGTCCACCGGCGGCGGTCCGACTCTTGCCAACGCTTTTCCCAATCTGTGACCGTGGACTTGAGAACCGCCTGTTCCGCGACAGTGGCCTCAAACCGATCCCGAAGTGTTTCTGACGCGGCCATCAATCGGTCGACTGTACCGGACAATTTTTCAATGTCCGGGAATTTGTCGCGGAGCAGTTGGCATGCCGCCGCCAATCGATCCGCTTCACGGGACAACTGTTCAATGTCTCGCTCGGAAACGGCGGCTCGGACGAGCATTTCGCCAACCGTGTCCGACAGTTTGACAAATTCGGCCTTTGTAGGCTGGCTCATCATGTTAGCCCGCTGTTGCTTGGAGCGATTGACGCAATTCGGAAAGGTGCGTTTTCGCTCTGTCCAGAAGCAAGCGACTCCAGAGACGGTTAAGCCGAAACTCCAATCGGTTGCGGTCGTCGAAATCGTTGGGCTTCAACAACACGCGGGATGTGTTAACGTCGTCTTTCAACTCAACCAACACCACTCCCCCGTCCGTGTCGTCAATTACGTAATCCCAATTCGCAACAATATCGAAGTCACCGTCAACGGTGACCCGTAGCAACAAGTCGGCGGCGTCCCTCGCTTTGGCATAAAAATCACTGCCCTTCAGGGCAGTCGACTGATTGTTCGTCAGAAACATCGCATTACTCCCAGTGTAGAGGCTCTAACAAAACCCCATTTTTGCCGTGTTTTCCTGCGGTTTTTGAGGTTTTGCTAGAGCCTCTCAGTCACCGCCCCGTGCTCAAAAACTCCTTGATCGACCCCAAGATGGCGTCCCGGTCGGGGATCTTGCTCACGACGATCTTTTCCTGGGCCGCCGCCAGTTCGGCGATGTGCTCGAAGAACTCGCCGCTGCCGTAGGGGCTTTCGACTTGGCCGTAGCCGAACAGGTTGACCTTCGGCAACAGTTTGGACGAGAGGACGTCCAGGCACTTCGGCACGTCGTCGCCCCAGTTGTCGCCGTCCGAGAAGTGGAAGGCGTACAGGTTCCAGTCGGCCGGGGGGTAGCGGGCGTCGATGACGCGGTTGGCCAATTCGTAGGCGGAACTGATCTTCGTCCCGCCGCTCTCGCGCGTGTGGTAGAACGTGTGCTCGTCCACCTCGCGGGCGACGGCGTCGTGGATGATGTAGACGCGCTCGATGCCCTTGTAGTGCCGCTTGATCCACGTGTCGATCCAGAAGGACTCGATGCGGACGATCTCCTTCTGCTCGTCCGTCATGGACCCGGACACGTCCATCATGTAGACGATGCACGCGACCGCCTCGGGCCGCGGCGTGACCTTCCAACTGCGGTACTGCTTGTCCTCCCGCACCGGCACCACTCTGGGGTTTTCGGGGGTGTACGTCCCGGAGGAGATTTGCCGCTTGAGGGCGTTGCGGTAGGTCCGCTTGAAGTGCCGCAGCGATTCGGGGCCGACGCGGCGGATGCTGGTGTACTTGTCCTTCTCGGGGATGACGTTGGCCTTGCCGCGCGGCTCGATGCGCGGGAGGGCCAGTTCCTCGCCCAAGATTTCGGCCAGCTCTTCGAGGGTGAGTTCCACTTCGAGAATGTGGCCGCCCGGCTGGTCGCCGGCCTGCGGCTCGCCGTCGCCGTCCGGGTTGGAGAGGGGCTGGCCGGGCTGACCTTCCCCGGAGCCGACGCCGCCGGAATTCTTGCTGCCGTACCGGAACTGCGGAATCTCGATGGACGGGACGGGGATACTGACGAGGTCGTTCCCCTTCTTGCCGATCATCTCGCCGCGGCTGATGTACTTGCGCAGGTCGCTCTTCACCTTCCCGCGGACGATCTTGCGGAAGCGTTGCAGGTCGCGCTCGATCTTTTGTCCCACGGTGAGTCGCCTCAAGGGTGGCAGGGGGATTGACAAAGACGGAACGGGGGCCGGCCGGGTTCGGGAGAGGGGGCCGGTCGGCGTAGTGAAGGATGGGGGTTCCCTGAGCCGCCCGGTACAACACTTATGGCTGCACCTTCCGGCCTGACCAGGTTCATGCATTCCCGTCGGTCAGGCCCCCACCCATCACCACGCCGCGCCGGCTATTTCTTGGTCTGCCCCCGGGCGAAGATGCTCGCCACGAAGGTCAGCACGTCGGTCGCGCTCGACTCATTATACCCATAATTGCGGATCAGGCGCTGCTTGACAATGTCGATCTTCTCTTGCGTCGCCTTGTCCACCACGTTCGAGACCAGCGAGGTCAGCTTGATCGTGTCCTTCTGGTCCTCGAACAGTTTGAGTTCGAGCGCCTTTTGGAGGCGTTCGTTCGTCTTATAGTCGAACTTCTTGCCGTCAATGGCCAACGCCCCGATGTAGTTCATGATTTCCCGCCGGAAGTCGTCCTTCCGGCTGTCGGGGATGTCGATCTTCTCCTCGACGGACCGCATCAGCCGCTCGTCCGGGTCTTCGTAAGACCCGGTGTAGCGGTTGCGCACTTTCTCCCGTTGCGTGTACGCCTTCACGTTGTCGATGTAGTTCGAGCAGAGGCGGGACAGCGCGTCCTCGTCCGCGGCGATGGCCCGCTGGACTTCGTTTTTCACCACGTCCTCGTACTCCTCCTTCACCACGGCCAGCAGCTCCTTGTAGTGCTTCAGCGTCTCCTCGTCCGAAATCAGGGCGTGGTGCCGCAGGCCCTCTTCCAACTCCTTCATGACCATGAAGGGGTTGATGTTGTCTTCCTCCGGGTGGGCCACCAAGGCGTTGGAAATCTTGTCCTGGATGTACCGGGGAGAGATGCCCTTCATGCCCTCGTTCGGGGACTCCCGCTTCAATTCGATCACATTGTCTTCGGTGAAGCCCGGCAGCGTCTTGCCGTTGTAAAGCTTCAATTTCTGCATCAGTGTCAGGCTGTGGTGCTTCGGCGGCGTGAGTCGCGTCAGGACGGCCCACATGGCCGCGACTTCGATGGTGTGCGGGGCGATGTGCTTGCCCTTCACGCGGTTGGGGCCGAAATCCTTCTCGTAAATCTTGACCTCTTCCCGCAGTTTCGTGACGTACGGCACGTCGATCTTCACCGTCCGGTCCCGCAGGGCCTCCATGAACTCGTTGTTCTGGAGCCGCCTGTACTCCGGCTCGTTGGTGTGGGCCAGGATCACCTCGTCGATGTCCGTCTGGGCAAACTTCTTCGGCTTGATCTTGTGCTCCTGCGACGCCCCGAGGAGGTCGTAAAGGAACGCCACGTCCAGCTTCAGCACTTCGATGAACTCGACCAAGCCGCGGTTGGCGATGTTCAGTTCGCCGTCGAAGTTGAACGCCCGCGGGTCGCTGTCCGAGCCGTATTCGGCGATCTTGCGGTAGTTAATGTCCCCGGTCAGTTCGGTGGAGTCCTGGTTCTTCTCGTCCTTCGGCTGGAAGGTGCCGATGCCGAGGCGGTCCTGCTCCGACAACAGGAAACGGTGGACCTTGATCTCCTCCAGCACCTGTTGCCAGTCCCCGTTGTACTTCTTCAGCCGTTCGTTGAACATTTGACGGCAGAACGGGCAACTCTCGCTGCGGATCGTGATTTCGAAGTCTTCCTGCCGGCTGGCGTTCAACTGCTCAAGCAACTTGGGCCGCAGTTCCTTGGGGACCAAGTTCAACGGCTCCTCGTGCATGGGGCACTTCTGGAACGACCCGTCGGCCATCTTCCACGCATACGAGTAGATCGACCCCCCTTCCGTGCGGGAGTATTCCTCCAGCCCGCGCTTGATGAGCCGGGCGATCGTGCTTTTGGAAGAGCCGACCGGCCCGTGCAGCAACAGGACGCGCTTCTCGGTCCCGTACCCTTGGGCCGCCGACTTGAAGGTGTTCACCAGCGTCTTGAGCGTGCGGTCGATGCCGAAGATCGCGTCCCCCTGTTTGGCGGCGAACTCCGTGAAGAACTTGTAGCGGGTGACCTTTTCCTTGTTCTCGTAGGTGTCCTCGGTCCCGTGGCTGAGGATCATTTCGTACAGGCGCTGGAAGGCCGTGCGGGTCAGGTGGGGGTGGCGCACGACGAGGTCAAGGTAATCTTGGAAGGTGCCTTCCCAGTGAAGTTTCTGGTAGTCGCTGATGTCGAGGTCCGAGCGCAGGCTCGAAAGGATCGCACTGCCGGTGGCCATGGGTGTCATCTCCGTGTCTGGTGAGCGGGCCGGTCTTCCCCGTCAGTGGGGGCCACAACGAATCGTCGGCACCCGGGGAGACGCCCGGCGGCCGGTGTCAGCACGTTTCGCGCCCGCGCCATGTTAAGAGAGAGAACAATCGCGGTCGGCGGTCGGCTGAGTATGAGCATTTTAACGGTGTTGCCGGGCGAATGGAATGCGGACTCGCCGCAACTTCCCCAGAAAACCCTCCCGACCCGGACAACCGTCCCAAGGTTACGCGGGGCGATGCCGTTCTTGGTCGCCCCGGTATCATGGGACGCGGAGGCGGTCTGGACTTGCCTGTTGGTGCAAGTTTCGGTTACTCTCCGCGTTCCCAATGGACGTGGCTTCTCGGTGAAAGGATACTCAAATGCGAAATGTTTTGGCCCTCCTCGGCGCGGCGACCGTGACATTCTTGGCCGTCGGCTGGTATCTCGGCTGGTACAAGGTGGACAGTACTCCGCAAGTCGGCCATCAAGGTCTCCACGTTGACATCAACACGGACAAGGCGCTGAAGGACATCGGCACGGGCATCGACCGCGTGGCCGAGAAGGTGCAGGAGTACCACGTGACGACAGCGGACACCAAGCCGGCCCCGCTCTCGACGCCGCAAGGCCCGGCGAGCAGCTTCTTCGGGCCGACGCCGAAGGCGACCGACAAGCTAATCCCGGCGAACACCGTTTCCCGGCCGGTCGCTCAAGATGACGACAGCCGTTTCGGAATCGAATTGCCCCGTCGATAAC
>JAYUGD010001047.1:0-3247 GCA_043767785.1 Zavarzinella sp.
CCCGATGCAGGCGAAGATGATGGACAAGCTCTCCATCGTCCGCTCACTCGTAGCCAACGACGAGCACAGTGACTCCTACGTGATGACCGGGTACACCGAACAAGTGAACCGGACGGCCGTCCAAGGCCAGCACCCGAGTTTCGGGGCGGTCGTGTCCAAGGTGCGGGCCGGGCAGTCGGACATCCCGCCGTTCGTCAGCCTGCGCGGCAACAGCATTGGGTGCGAACCCGGCTACTTGGGCGTCGCCCACCGGCCGTTCACGTCCGAAGGCCCGGGCGTCGAGAACCTGCGGCTGCGGAACGGCTTCACCGTCTCCAAGATGGACGACCGCCGGGATTTGCTCAGTTCGCTCGACACCGTCCGCCGGGACATCGACCGCGGCACGACGATGGGCGGGATGGACGCCTTCACCGGCCGGGCCTTCGACATGATTTCGACCGGGGCCGTCCACAAGGCCCTCGACTTGCGGAACGAAGACCCGCGCGTCCTCGACCGCTACAAGAACGTGGACATGTTCCTGAAGGCCCGCCGCCTGGTGGAAGCCGGCGTCGGCTGCGTGACCCTCGCCTACGGCGGGTGGGACACGCACAGCGGCAACTTCAAGACGCTCAAGAAGCAACTGCCGGAACTCGACCGCGGCATCGCCAACCTGATCCAGGACCTGCACGACCGCGGCATGGAAGACGACGTGGTGACGGTGGTGTGGGGCGAGTTCGGCCGCACGCCGAAGATTAACATGAGCGACGCCGGCCGCGACCACTGGTCGCCCGCCATGTCGGCCCTCGTGGCCGGCGGCGGCCTCAAGATGGGCCAAGTCGTCGGCTCGACCAACGCCCGCGGCGAGCACCCGAAGGACCGGCCGTACAAGGTGCCGCAACTCCTCGCCACGCTGTACCGGACCCTCGGCATCGACCCGGCCATGACGTTCAACAACGGCACCGGCCGCCCGATGTACGTCCTCGACACCCGCGACCCGGTGACGGAACTGATTTGAGCCGGGCCGGAATCTGTCTGGGAAGCGGGCGGGGGAAACGCGAGTCTCCATGACCGCGCCATCGTGCGTTTGGAGTAGAGAACTCGCCCCCCGTCCGTCATGATGGCTGAAGGAGCGAGACCGGCCATTTTTCGCGGGGGGACTTGGCGCCTGTCGGCGTAGGCTACTCGTCAGTCGTCAAGGCTGATGGCAACGGCGATAGCCCGGCGAGCGGGCGGCCGTAGGCGACGCACCGGGCGGACAAGTCCGCCATCGCGTCGGGGACGGACAGGAACGTGCCGCGGGCGCCGGCACCGAAAAAAAACGGCCGGCAGAATCGCGTCTTTGGCCGATGACGTGAGAGGTTCGCCGTGGATTCTGGTCGTCCCGGCCGACAGCCACCAAAACTTCGGGATCGTGCCTGTCGTGTGAACGGTGATCGGTCGCCGGTCCGCGAGCGTCACGCGGGTGAGCGGGAATTGCCGGAACAGCCATTCCGCGTGGGCCATGAACTGGTCGCCCGTCAGCCGGACCTCGCACACGAAGCCCCGCGACTCCGTGCCATCGACCTTTACGCCGTCCGGCAATTCGATCCAATCCCGGCGGGCGAGAAAGCCGAACCACCCCGGCCCGCGGCCGACCTGCCGGCGAATCTCTTGGGCGAGGTCGTCGGCCCCTTGCTCCTCCAACCAGTCCGAGATGATGAGCCGCGGCGCATCGTCCTCCGGGTTCTCTCGAATGGCTTCGAGCAACGCGACGTATTCCGGGTGTTGGCGGGGGTCGGTCACTTTTCCTCGATCGCCCACAGGTACTTTTCGCCCCGCAGGAACAGCGCCTTCCCCACCACGACCGGGGAGGCGTCCACGGGGTCGCCGAGTTTGTTGACGGCGATCACGTCGGGCTTGTCGCCGGCTTTCAGCACGACCGTCGTGCCGGCCCGGTCGGTGAAGTAGAGGCGGCCGGCGGCGGCGACGGGGGAGCCGTAGAAGCCGGCGGCGCGGAGGCGTTCGTTGGCCAGCAGCGGCTTGCCGGTCTTGGCGTCCAACACGGTGAGCATGGGCGTGTTGGCGGCGGTGAAGTAGAGCCGGCCGTCGTACAGGATCGGGGAGGGAACGTAAGGCGTCCCCTTGCCGTAGGTCCATCTCAGTTTCGCGGAGCCGGTCACGTCGCCCGTGGCGTCCAGCGGGACGGCGACGGCGGCCGCCCCCTTGTAGCCGCTCATCACATACGCGACCCCGTCGGCGGCGAGCGGGGAGGGGATGGCGTTCACAGTCATGCCGCCGACTTCCCAGATCACGCGGCCGTCAGCGATGTCGTAGGACCGCACCTTGTTGGTGCCGTTGACGATCACCTGCGTCCTGTCGGCGTGTTCGACGACGAACGGCGTGTTCCAGCTCGACTTCTCGTCCCGCTTCGCCTCCCACTTCGTCTTGCCCGTGGCCGCGTCGAGGGCGATCAACTTGGCGTCGATCTCCTGGTCCCAGTTCAGCAGCAGCTTGTCCCCGTGGACGACGGGCGTGACGGCCTCGCCCCAGCCGAGGCGGGTGCTGAGGCGGCCGAGGTCGCGCTCCCAGATTTTCTTCCCGTCCAAGTCGTAGGCGAAAATCCCGAACGACCCGAAGGAAACGTAGAGCCGTTTCCCGTCCGTGGTCGGCGACCCGGCGGCGTAGGAGTGCGTCTCGTGGTGGCCCTCGTGCGGCACCTTCTCGGCGGCCGTCTGCTTCCACTTCTGCTTGCCGGTCTCGCGGTCGAAGCACAAAATCTCGAAGCGGTAAAAGTTCGTCGGGGCCGTCGTCTTCCGCTCCAAGGCGTTGCTCACCTTCGGCAACTCGTCGGCCTTCGCCACGCGGTCCGTCTCGACGGCCGTGAGGACGAACACCTGATCCCCCCACACGGCCGGCGTCGCGCTCCCCCGGCCGGGCAACTCGGCCTTCCACTTGATGTTGGTCTTCGCGTCCCACACCGTCGGCGGGTTGGCCCCGGTCGCGGCGACGCCGTCGGCCGTCGGGCCACGCCACGCCGGCCAGTTGTCGGCCGCATGGGCGGGGAAAGCGACGGCGAGAAGCAACAGGAAACGGGGGATCGCGTTCATGATTTCAGTTTAGCCGCGACGCGACGTTTCGGAGTGGAGCGCGGGCCTACGCCCGAGAAAAGCATTGAGCAATACCGTATCGACGATGCCGCACGTGCTCCCCCTTCCCGTCCTCGGGAAGGGGGCCGGGGGGTTAGGTTGCCTTTAAGAACGCGCTCGCCGCAAATACAACCTAACCCCCC
>JAYUGD010001048.1:0-8979 GCA_043767785.1 Zavarzinella sp.
GCTGACGCCCCCCGCTCGCCAAGAATCGGGGTGGCGGTGGGTCGTTCTCGCGTTCATCCCGTCCAGTTTGCTCTCGGGCGTCACGAACTCGATCACGACGGACGTGGCGCCGATCCCGCTCTTGTGGGTCGTACCGCTGTCGCTGTACTTGCTGACGTTCATCATCGCCTTCGCCCCCATCCGTCTGCCGATGAAGTGGCTCGACCGGCTGGCGGTCTTGGGGACGATCACGCTGTCGCTGGCCCTGCTGGCCGGGGCGACGGAGCCGTTGGGGCTGGTGTTGTGCATCCACCTCGGCGGGTTCTTCTCGCTGGCGATGCTGTGCCACGCCCGGCTGTCCCAAGAGCGGCCGCCGGCCAGCGACTTGACGCGCTACTACTTGCTCATGTCCCTCGGCGGCGTGCTGGGCGGGGCGTTCAACGCCCTCGCGGCCCCGGCGCTCTTTCACCGCCTGGGGTTCGTGGAATACCCGCTGATGGTCGTCGTCGCCTGCCTGTTCCGGCCCGCCCCGTTGGAACGGCTGCTGTGGTGGCGGAACGATTTGCTGTTCCCGGCCATCCTCGGCGCGGCGGTGGTCGGCCTCATCGACGTGTGCAAGGCGCCGGGCATCACGGCCTGGTTTCAAGCCACGGGGGAACAGGTCGGCGTCCCCGGCGAGATGCTCAAGAGCGCCGCCTTCTTCGGCGTGCCGTTGATCGTCTGCTACACCTTCGTGGACCGGCCGCTACGGTTCGCGTTGGGCATCGCGGCCGTCATGCTGGCCGGCGTTCGGCACGACGGGGCGCAGGGCAAGGTGCTGTTAATTGAGCGAAACTTCCTCGGCGTGGTGAAAGTGACGGGCGAAGGCGACTTCACCAAGATGGTCCACGGCAACACCGTCCACGGCGAACAGCGCAACGCCCCCCGGCCCAAGTGGGTCGCCACGTTCCTGCACCCGGTCGGCGCGGCCGGCCCGCTTCACGCGGTCTCAACGGTCGCCACGCTCGAAGACCGCTGGGACGACCGACACCGCCCGCTGACCTACTACCACCCGAACGGTCCGGCCGGCAGTGTCTTCCGGCAACTGACGCCCGCATGGAAGGGGCCACGGCGCATCGGGGCCGTCGGCCTCGGCACCGGGGCGTTGGCCAGCTACGCCCGCCCGAACGAGACGTGGACGTTCTTTGAACTCGACCCCGCCGTGGAGAAGTTGGCCCGCGACGAGCGGTACTTCACGTTCTTGAAAAACACGAAGGCGGCTGACCAAACCGTGGTGATCGGCGACGCCCGCCTGACGCTGAGCGCCGAGCCGGACGGCTCGTTCGACCTGCTCGTCCTCGACGCCTTCTCGTCCGACGCCATCCCGCTGCACCTGCTGACGGCCGAGGCGTTCGACCTCTACCGCCGCAAGCTCACCCCCCACGGCGTCGTCCTAATGCACCTTTCCAACCGCTACCTCGACTTGCCGCCGATGGTCGCCAAGATCGCCGCGGCGATGCCGATGGCCGTGCGCGTCAACGACGACACGAGCGTGACCGACCGCGAGCGGGAAGACGGCAAGTTCCCCTCCGTGTGGGTGATCGTCGCCAACGCGGAAGAAGACTTCGGAAGATTGCAAAAGCCGATCAGCGGCTGGCAAACCGTGCCGCCGACCGCGGCGCGGGCGTGGACCGACCGGCGGACGAATTTGATGGACGTGCTGCGCCGGGGCGGCGAAGAGTGACCGGGCAAAACCCGTTTAGCCGCGACGCGACGCTTCGGAGTGGAGCGCGGGCTTGCCGGGTGAAATCGCTCTCCACACGGCCGGCTATTTTGATGGTCTTCAGCCCGCGCTCCACTCCGAAGCGTCGCGTCGCGGCTAAACGGTCGCGGATCACTTACGGCACATCCACCGCCACGCGGAACGTCGTGTACGGGCTGGGCTTTTCAAAAAACTGCGTCTGCGGCGTCTTCTGCTCGGCCTCGATGTCGGCCCACGTCAGCGCCCGGGCCGTGGTGTGCAGGCGGCCGCGGAGGATCACCAAGGCCCGCGCGTCTTCGGCGTCTTTCAGCGGGCGGGTCTTGCCGTCGGGCAACAGGACGTGGCCGGTGAACTCGCGGCCGTTGCCGGCCATGTCGTTGGCGGTGAGGGCGTTCCAGTCGGTCGAGTCGGCGCGCGGGGCGGGCAGGCCGACGGCGGGTTGGCCCTCCACGGTGATCTTGGCGGGGCGGTTCGGCTCGTAGAAGCCGGCGAGCGTGTCCCACTCGGCCGGCGTCGGCAGCCGGCCGCCGAGCCACCTGGCCACGGCGGCCGCCTCCGTCACCGTCAGGTTCATCGCGGGGGCGAGATTGTTCGCGGCGGCCCACTTCGTGGCCGCCAGCGCGGCCGGGTCGGCCTTGGCGAACTGGCCGACCATGGCGTTGGTGGCCTTTTGTTCCATCGCGTAGAACGGCCGCGTCACCGGGCCGCCCGCGCGCGGCTCGACCAGCAGGAACCGCATGACGCTTCCGCCGAACTCGCGGTGGATGTTCTTCGGGTACTCCTTGTCCCCGATCCGCACGGCCGACTCCCCGAGGACGACCGTGAAGCCCGCGGGGGCGAGCCACGTCTTCTTCGGCGGGATTCCAATCTTGGTCGGCTCCGTGCCGGCGGCGGCCGTCGATTCTTCCTTCTTCACCGTCGACGTCGATGGCGTGGGGCCGGTCTTCGTCCCCATGAGGAACGGCCACGCGAAGTAGCCGGCGACGGCGACGGCCGCGACGGCCATGCCGATCAGCACGGGTCGCGGGCGCGGGTGCGGGTGCGGCTCGTCGAGCAGCGCCTTGGCGAAGTCCACGCAGGTCGGGAAGCGGTCTTCCGGCTTCTTGGCCAGCGCCCGCCGCAGGGCGGCCTGCTCCTTCGCCGGCAGGCCGGGCATCTCGGGGATGTGTTCCAAGTGCTGCGTCATCACGGCGACGAAGTCGTCGCCGTCGATCAGCCGCTTGCCGAAGCGCAATTCGGCGTAGCTGAGGGCGAGGCTGTACTGGTCGCTCGCCGGGCCGAAGCGGCCGGCCCACGCCTCCGGGGCCATGTACGCGGGCGTGCCGGCGAACGTCCCGGCCGTCGCGGTCGGGTTCTGCGTCCGGGCGAGGCCGAAGTCGGCCAGCTTGGCGAAGTCATTCACCAAGAGGATGTTCGCCGGCTTGATGTCGCGGTGCAGCAGGTTCTTGGCGTGCAGGAAGTCGAGAGCCGTCGCCGCCTCCCCGATGATCTTCACCAGCGTGGCCTTCTCCATCGGCGTCTTCTGGCCGGGCGTCGCGGACTTGAGGCGGTCCCCCAGCGTGCCGTCGGCGAGTTCCATCACGATGTACAGGTTGTTGTCTTTTTCCCAGTACGCCAGCACCGGCAACAGGTGCGGGTGGCGGATGTTCTTCACCAGTTGCAAGGCGCCGCGCTCCTTGCGGGCCTCGTTGCCGTCGGCCGCCCGCGCGATGACCTTGATGGCCACGTCCACGCCGCCGGGGGCGACGGCCTTGTACACCTTGCCGAACTGCCCGCGGCCGAGTTCCTGGTGCATGGAGTAGTTGCCGGCGGCCGTCAGTTGCGTGTCGGAACTCGGCTCGCGCGGCATGGACACGCTTTCCCCGACCGCGTCGGCGACGGTCCGCGGCGTGGCCGTCTCCGCGCCCTTCATCAACTCCTTGATCTCGGAAAGATGATCCGGGTAACGACGAATGTACTCGTCCGCGTCGAACGGGTCGCCGTGCGCCTTGCGGACGCGGACTTCTTCCACGATCAAGTGGGCGGGGATGCGGCGCGGGTCGTCGAACTCGCGGAAGCGGAACAGGAAGTCCGCGAGGACGGGCGTGCGGCCCCGCGCCCAGCCCTCGTGCAGGGCGATCTTGAGGAACTCGATCAGGACGGCGTACCGCAGGCCGGGCGACAGGCCGGCGAGCAACGCCTCCCAGTCCGCGTCCGGATTGTCGGCGGTGACGGCCGCGAATTGGTCCGCCCGCGCGTTCAGCTCGCGCCATTCCTCATCGGTAAGCCGGCCGAGCGTGCGGGAAGGCTGCATGGTTTCTTTTCGCCAGAGAGCGCTTGCGTGTGAGTCAGTTTACGGGGTGGGTGATGACATGGTGACGCGGTGAAAAAACCGAGCGCAGCGAGGAAGGCGAGCCAGTAGCGTTAGCGCCTGGAGGAGCTTCCCGAGTCCGTGCGCCGCGAACCGAGTCTTCGAGGTTCGCTCCACGGGAAGCGACTTCCCCCCGCGAACCGAGTCTTCGAGGTTCGCTCCACGGGAAGCGACTTCCCCCCGCGAACTGAGTGGCAGTCGTTTGCCGGTGGGTCGGGCTTCGAAGACTCGCCCTCTTGTTTCGCGCGCGTGGCGGTTCCTCCAGGCGCTAACGCTACTGGCTCGCCTTCCTCGCTGCGCTCGGTCATTCACCTTGTCACCTTGTCACGTTCAAGTCCAACCGCGTAAAATGCCCACTCACCCAAAGAGAACACCGCCGTGCCCGCCGACGAATCGACCCACCCCGAGAGTGACGAGCAACTGGTGGTGCGCTGCCGGTCGGGGGACAACGCGGCCTCGCGGGTGTTGTTCGACCGCTACGTCGGCCGGCTGCTGGGCGTCGCCCGGCAGCGCATCGGCGAGCGGATGAAGAGCCGGTTCGACGCCGAGGACGTGGTGCAGTCCGTCTTCCGCACCTTCTTCGACCGGCTGAAGAAGGACCAGTTCGAAATCGCCGACGCGGACGACCTCTCCAAATTGCTCGTCCGCATCACGCTGCACAAGACGCTGCGGCAAGTCGCCCACCACCGGGCCGCCCGGCGGACGCCGTCGGCCGAAATTGCCCAGACCCCGGCGACGCGGGACCAAATCTTGGACGTGATGAGCAAGGAGCCAAGCCCCGTCACCGTCCTGACGTTCATGGACCAGCTCGACCACTTCCTGAACAAGCTCGACCCGGAAGACCGGCAAATCTTGGCCATGCGCCTGCAAGGCCTGACCACGGAAGAGATCGCCAAAGACCTCAACACCTACGACCGCAAAATCCGCCGGGTACTCGAGCGCGTCAGAAGCGTGATCGTCACGGAACACGAAGGGCTGGATTCGTTCGAGTGAATTTGTCCGGGGGACGGCCGGGATTTGCATATCTGAGAAAGGCATTTTTTTAGCCACGGATCGAACACGGATGAAACACGGATAAAGACAAAGGCTAAAGAGAAGAACTTAACCACAGAGGACACAGAGAGCACAGAGGAAAACCAAAGCAGAGGAGAGGCATTTATAAGAATGTCTTCTCTCTTCTCGTCTTTCCTCTGTGTTCTCTGTGTCCTCTGTGGTTCAATCTCTTCTCTTCTGCCTTTATCCGTGTTTCATCCGTGTTCGATCCGTGGCTAAAAATGCTTTGGTTTTCGATATTTCGAGATTCCTCCCATGTTCCTCTCCATCGCCCTCTCGTTCCTCACGGCCGTCGCCCCCATCGTGTCGCAAGACCGGCGGAGTCGGGACGAGCCGGAGATGACGGTCAACGCCGGCGGGCGGGCCGGCGTGTGTGACGTGTTGGCGTTCGACGCATCCGGCAAATGGCTGTTCACCGCCGGGGACGACAAGGTCATCAAGGCGTGGCAGGTCGGCCCGGAAGGCTTGACCGACCGCACCAAGACCTTCCGCTGGCCCGGCTGGCGGGAGCAGCGCGGCGGCATCAAGACGCTGTCCTTGGCCGGCGACGGCCGAATCCTCGTCGCCGGGTACGGCATGAAGATCGGCCTCGTCATGGTCTTGGACAAGGACGGCGAAGTGGCCGGCACCAACAACGTGACCGGGTCGCTGCCGGAGATGCCGAAGACGGCGATCTTTTCCTCGGCGTTCACGCCGTCGGAAAAGGCGGCCGTCTTCGGCGACTCGCAAGGCAATGTCTGGCACTGGGACTTGAAGACCCCGGCCACGCTGCTGACGACGTTCCCGCCGATCCCCGGCCGCGAGTTCAACCGCGTGCTGGCCCTGCGCTTCACCGGGAAGACGACCCTCACCGCCGTCGCCGAGAGCGGGGACGTGATGGCCGTCGAGAACCCGGAAGCGGAGAAGCCGACGGCGAAAATCGTGGCCAACGCCAAATCCGCCTTGCCGCAAAACGTGCCAGCCACGACGGACACCCGGCTGGCGCGGGCCGAGATCATGCCAGACGGCAAAAAAGTTGTCGGGTTGATGGTGCAACAGTTTGCCGTGATCCTCAGCACGGAGGGCAAGTCGTCCCACGCACTTAGTTGTGGGTTCACACGATACTACCGGTCGTTTGCCGTGGACCCACTGCGGGACCGACTGGCGCTTACGGTGTTTCGTCAATCGCCAGAATCCGGCGGCTTCGCCATGTCGAGAATGGATGATAACGTCGAGATTTACGTTTATGACGGTGCCCTCGCCGGCGCGAAAAAGGAGACTGCCTGCATCCAACACTATTTCTGCGATGCCGAGGTTATGACGTTTCACCCGTCCGACGGTCGGCTCTTCGTCGCCGGCGGGGACAACCACGAACTCAGCGTTTACGACCTGACCAACCCAAAGAAACCGCAACAACAACGGGGCATCGTCGGACACGGCCGCGGAATCTGGGGCGTGCGTATTGCGACAGACGGCAAGGGCTTCGTCTGGAACAGCGAACGAGAGAAATTTCGCAAGCCCGAAGACGTGAACCGATTGTTCAAAGAAGGGGCGTGGGACGCCTTCAACATGGACCTCGGCAAGCCGCGCGCGGTTACGGACTTCCATGACATCCGTACATGGGCCGGCCACTGGACCATTGAGCCGTCCAAGAAGTCACGGTTCATCTGGCTGGCCGTGCATACGGTTGGGGAAGTGCGCAAGGAGATTGAACTTCCCCTCGATCCCGACCGCGATCAGACCCCGCGTTGTTACTGTTTCTTCCCGGAAAAAAAGGGGCAGCCGGTGCGCGTCGCCATTGGGCACTTGTACGGCTTCAGCGTCTTTGAACTCGGCGAGGCCAAGGCCGAGCGCGTGATGCTGACCACCGGGCACGCCGGGGAAGTGCGGTCCATCGCCGTCAGCGACGACGGCACGTGGGCCGTCACCGGCGGGCGGGACCAGACCGTCGCGGGGTGGAGTTTCAACCCGTGGCCGTCGGGGCGGTTCGGGGCGGCGTTGGCCGTCACGGCGGCCGACACGCTGGTGGTGACGAAAGTCGATCTCGGCGGGCCGGCGTGGGAAATGGGCCTGCGCGAGAAGGACGAGGTTAAGTTCGCCGTCCGCCACGAGAACGGCCGGCCGACCTTCCTGCTGGACCGCGTCGGCTATACGCACGCGATGAAACTGGACCCGAATCAACTGGTCGATTCCGCTGAGAAGACGCTGGCGGCCTTGGCGAATTCCACGCCCGGCATCGAGTACACGCTGGAGTGGACCCGCCCCGGCGAGACGCGACTGCAACGCGGCCTGTCCACGGTTCGGCAACGGCCGCTGTGGCGGTTCTTCCCGGCATACGACGCCAACAACCGCTGGACCGAGTGGGTCGGCTGGACGTGGCGCGGCTCCAAGTACGCCACCTCCCCCGGCGGGGACTGGCTCGTCGGCTTCCAACTCAATCACCCGTTCTCCATCGTGGGCGGCCGGCCGCGGTTCTACGAGGCCAACCTGTTCAAGCAGGCGCTGCACCAGCCGCGCACGCTCCTGAAGCTGATGCAGCAGCGGGACGTGGGGAAGATGTTGCTGGACGAGTACGGCGAGAACCCCATGCCCCCGGCCGTCGGCGATTTCCAGCCCATGCCCATCGACCTGAAACTCTCCGCGGACAAGGTGCAAGCGAACGGCCTGACGGCCGCCGTCTCCATCGAGATGTTTTCGAGCAACCCGGACCTGATGCCACAGGTCGTGGAACTGTGGGTGAACGACCACCGCGTGGCCGCCAAGGCGTGGCCGCAGGACAAGCGCACGAACACGGCGACGTTCCCCATCCCCGCGGCCGCGTTCCGGGCCGGGGAGAACCAAGTCACCGTCGTCTCCGTGAACGACGCCGGCGGCCGGGCCGTCGAAAAAATGACGGTGGCCAACGACCGCACGCCGGCGGCGCCGAAACTGGCCGGCCTGTTGGTCGGCATCAACGATTACAAGAACACGCGGGTCGCGGCCGGCGCGCGCGGGGAGGATTTCGGCGACCTGCTCTACGCCGGCAAGGACGCGGACGAGTTGCGGAAGTCGTGGCTGACGCACGCCGGGGCCGGCAAGTATTACGCGGCCGAGGGGATCGCCCTACTGTCCGAGAAGCAGGCGACGCGGAAGGAATTGCTGAAACAACTGGCCGACTTGAAGACGCGGACGACGTGCGACGACGTGGCCGTCGTCTTCCTCGCCGGGCACGGCCACTGGGTCCCTCGGCCGGACGCGGCCGGGAAGAACCGCCGCAAGCCGCCGATGATGTTCGTCTTCTGCTGCCGGGACTTCAACCCGGCCAAGCCCCTGGAAACCGGCGTCACGGACGAGGAGCTGATCGCCGCCCTCGCCGAGTGCCCGGCCCGCAAGCTTCTGCTGCTGGACGCCTGCCACTCCGGGCAGACCGCCACGGACAGCGTGATCCGGCACCTCGTCCCGGACGGCCAAGGCCCGGCCATCATCGCCGCCTGCGACCAGCAGGAAAGCTCGCTGGAACACGACGCCTTCGGCCACGGCCTGTTCACCGCCGCCGTCATCGAGGCCCTGACGACCAAACTCGCCGACGCCGACGCCGGCAAAGACGGCCTGCTCGACCCGCAAGAACTGTACGACTACCTCGGCAACCGCATCCGCGACATGCTGGTGCAGATCAACACGGTGCCGACCCGCCAACAGCCGCGCTCGTTCCCGTTGGACTTGCCAAGGTTCACGGTGGCGCGGGGGGCGGGGAAGTGAATGACCAATGACCAAATATACGGCACGCGGCCAAGAATGAGGCCACCGGTGGTCGGCCCAATGTACTCCTCACGCTCCGAGCTTGTGCAAAAATCGTCGTCGCGCCATGAATGAGACAAAGAACCTTGGGTGAGCGAGT
>JAYUGD010001049.1:0-3243 GCA_043767785.1 Zavarzinella sp.
CGGCCGTTCAAAAGATCCGGGAAGCGGCGAACCGGCTGAAGTGTGCCAACAACCTCAAGCAACTCGGGTTGGCCGCCCACGGGTATCACGACGCGAACGGGAATTTGCCGCCCGGCCGCGGAGCGCCGACGCCGCAAATCTTCTCGCCGCAGGCGTACCTGTTGCCGTTCGTGGAGCAGGACACGCTCGGCAAACTGATCGACTTCACCGCCCCGCCGGCCGACTTCAACGTGCCGCCGGCCACGGTGTACGACGGGTCGAAGAACTTCCCGGCCGCGTCGATGGCCCCCAAGATTTTCCAGTGCCCGTCGGACCCCGCCGCGGGCCGCGTCCCCGGCTCGGCCTACGGCGGCACGAACTACGCCGGCAGCGCCGGCAGCGGGATTGCCGAGGGGACACTGACCAACGGGGACGGCCTGTTCTTCCTCGGCTCGCAGGTGCGCTTCGCCGACGTCACGGACGGCCTCAGCCAAACCGCCTGCTTCACGGAGCGCACGCTCGGCCCCGGCGTCGGCGCGCCGGGCGACGGCGAACGTAGTGTGTGGGAGTTGCCGACATCGTCTTCGCCGTCCGCGGCCAATTGCGCCTCGGCCGGCGCCGGGGCGTGGAACAACCAACGCGGCGAAAAGTGGATCCTCGGCAACTACGGCAACACGCTGGTCAACCACGCCCTGCCGCCCAACGCCGCGGAGCGCGACTGTATGACCGCCACCCAACAAAAAGCCCGCATGACCGCCCGCAGCCGCCACCCCGGCGGCGTGATGGCCCTGCGCGCCGACGGCGGCGTGTCGTTCGTGCGGGACGGGGTCAGTTTGGGCGTGTGGCAAGCAATGGCGACGCGGGCGGGCGGCGAAATGGGGGAGTGAGCGCCGCTTGAATCGGGGCAATGCTCGGCCTGTCAACCGCCCATCGGTAAGCGGCGGTTCCCGCGAGGTTTCAGAAAATGGTGAGCGTGCAAGTGGTGCCGGTTCACCGAGAATAGCCATTATCTCAGCAATCAGCTTTTCATTCCCACTCGTCGGCGGTTCCCGCGAATTCATGGAGTCACTCTCATGGCCAAGGCAGAACCCCAATCGCAGCAGTTTATCCTCCTGCCGACGCGCGGGTTGCAGGCGACCGTCCCGACGTCGGCATCCGCCCTCGGGAATTTCCTGAGGAGTATCGCCACGGTCAAGACGTTCGTCTCCTCGAAAGCGTTTATCGCCAGCGCCGGGATGGAGAAGTCAAAGACCGGCTTCCGGGTCCTCGACTCGGTTCACGAGGATGGCGCCAAACTGGTCGAGATGACCGGGGAGATGGCCAACGCGATTAAGGCGAACCAGCCCGGCGTGCGGATCGTCCCGGTGGTGTACTTCACGCCGGCCCGCCACCAGTACGAGATCGCCGGCAAGGTGGCGGCGGCCGCGACCGCGGTCCGGACCGTCGTGACCGTGCGCTCGAAAGCGGACGGCAAACCGGTGGCCGAGGCGAAGGCCGTCGCGTTCACTGACTTCGCGAACCGGGTCGGCGCCCAAGGGGTGACGAACGCCCAAGGGATGGTAAAGCTGAACTTGGGGGCGGCCGCGAAAATTGAGCGGCTGTATGTGTACGGGCCGACCGGGTTTTGGGGCGGATTCCGCAAGAACGTCGCGGTCGGCGGCCCTGTCAAGGTCCTGATCCAGCCGATTGACCTCGGATTCCTCGATGGCGTGCGGCATTACGACGGGGCCGGCAAAGACGCCGACGGCCGTGGGGTGACCGTCGGGGTGGTGGACACGGGCGTCGGCCCGCATCCCGACCTTACCGTGAGCGGCGGGGAGAACACCGTTTTGGGCGAAGGGGCGGGCGACTTCGGCGACAACGGCGAAGGCCACGGGACGCCCGTGGCCGGCATCATCGCCGCCCACGGGACGCCTCCGTCGGGTATCCGGGGGATCGCCCCGGGGGTTACGCTTCGCAGTTACCGGGTGTTCGGGAAGGGGGCCGGAGGGGCCAGCAACTTCGCCATCGCCAAGGCCATCGACCGGGCGGTGGGGGACGGGTGCGACCTCATCAACTTGAGCCTTGGGGGGAGGACAACGACCCGGCCACGGCGTCCGCCATCCACGACGCGAGGCAGCGCGGGACGGTGGTGTTCGGGGCCGCCGGGAACGACGACCGCGGGCCGGTGAGCTTCCCGGGGGCCGACCCGATGTGCGTGGCGGTGTCCGCCCTCGGGCGAAAGGGCACGTTCCCCAAGGGGTCGGTTGAGGAGGCTGACGTCCTCGGCCCATTTGGCAAGGACGCCGCTGAATTCATCGCGGCCTTCTCAAACGTGGGCGGCGTAGTGGACCTGACGGGGCCGGGGGTGGGCATCTTGTCCACTGTTCCCGGCGGCGACGCTCCGATGAGTGGGACGTCGATGGCGTGCCCGGCCGTCGTCGGGTTCGCGGCGCGGCTGTTGGCCGGCTTGCCGGCGGTGTTGGGGATGGCCCGCGACCAAGCCCGCTCCGACGCGATGGCCAAGGCCGTTTTACTGGCGGCCAAACGCCGCGGATTCCCGGCCACATTCGAAGGGAACGGCTTGCCCGAGTAGACACGGGGAAAAAGTCATGCGATAATAATCGGGTATTTTTAGGAGAATACCGCGATGGCCAACTTCATCCTCCGCTTCACTGGCGGCGACACGGCGCCGGCCGCTCATGTGAAGCAAATCCACGCCGAAATGACGGTGTTGGACGCCTCCTCGCCCAAAATGATGTTGGTCCAAGCGACGCCTCAGTCCGTGCGCCGGTTGATGGAATCTCTTCCCGGTTGGGAGGCGAGCGCGGAGCGATTCGTTCCTCTTCCGGACGCCAAGCCGAAACTCAAACATCCGGCGTGACCGCCTACGGCCGCCACCTTAACGGGCGGCGGGGAACTGAGCGCCGCTTGAACGTTGGGCGGGCGGCGGCGATAATCACCAAAGCACTCCACACGGGACGCGGACGATGATTCAGTACTAGGCCGGGTACAAGTTCGTGAACGGCGGCGTTCACGCCCAAGTGCTAGACTTCCCGGCGGCGATCACCTGCGGCGCCGACTTGCCCGACGCCCGGCGGCAGTTGTCTTCAGCCCTGCTCGACGTGGCCGAGACCCACGTTGAAATCGGCCAAGCCCTCCCAAGGCCGAACCCGCAGGCCCACGACGCCGAGATGGATATTGAAGAGCCGATTTACCTTCGCTAGTGGATGCATGCGGCTGTTTTGTTAGCCGCGACGCGGAGGCTTTGCGCAGCGGAGCGCG
>JAYUGD010001050.1:0-8976 GCA_043767785.1 Zavarzinella sp.
GAGAACGGTACGAGAATGGAAGACGACCCAAGGAGGTCCGATTCCTTCCATCCGTCACACGGTTTTATCGCCCCACGCCCCGGCTCGTCGCCAAGTCCGCATCAAACCAATTTTTTGAAAGGAGCGTGATCCTCGTGATCGCGTCGCAAGCCCCGCCACCGACACCCGCGGGTTGGTCGATGGACTACGTCAAGTATTGGGGTTATGAGATCGCCGTCTGTCTGGTGATCGGCCCGCTGTACATGTTCACCATCGCCGAAGGGCTCCGGATGCGCATGCCATCGCTCGCGCAAAAGCTCCACAAGCTGCCGTTCCTGTCGCCCCTCGGCCGGTACCAGGAGTCGAAGAAGCTGGACTTCGCCATCTTCATGGCCGTGATCCTGTTCTTCGGGGTCTGGTTGCTGTGGAAGAAAGTGCTGCTCTGCATGCTGGACCCCGACGCCTTCCGCGACTCGCGGTGGGACCCGGCCGCCCACAAGCGCCTCATCCTGTCCCTGGGGGTCGTCATCCTCGGGGCCGACGCGTTCCTGATGTACACCGGGCTCGTCGAAATGGGGTGGGGCGAGTCGAGCTTCTCCCTGTCGGCCGTCCTGATCACCGCCGCGTACGTCGCCGGCATCATCGCCGTGTCGTTCTTCTCATTGCTTCTGAAACCCTCGAACCGCTAACCGCACGGAGTATTCGTCATGTTCAAGTTTCTTTTTATCGCCGCATCAATGGCTTTGCTGGCCGGCTGCGGCCCGCCTGTCCAGCCGGGCAGCGTGGCTCCCGTGGACCTCAACCGGGCCGACGGCGAGTGCCTCGTCGTCGTGGCCATCGACATGAGCGGCTCGTTCGCGGCGAAGATGACCCGCGACGGCAAGGCGTTCGCGTTCCTGACTCGAGTAGTTGATAACTACTTTAAAAACTCGATCGGCGACGACGACCGCCTGGTCATCGCCCAACTCTCGCAGGACGGGCGGCGGCCGCTGCTCTGGGAGGGGAAGCCGCAGGACCTCCGGCGGGACTTCCCGAGCGCCGCCGCGTTCCGCGAGTTCCTCCTGATGAAGTCAAGCCCGGGCGGGTCGCGGCTCCACGACGGCATCTCGGACGCGCTCGACTACGCCATGTCGGACCCGGGCGTCGCGGGCGGCCGGACCAAGTCGGTGCTCCTCGCGCTGACGGATTTTGAGGACAACGCGCCGAACCCGGACCTGTCCGAACAGAGACTCGTTCAGACGCTGACCGCGTTCGGCAGGAAGGGCGGCATCGTCGGCTTCTATTACCTCGACCTGGCGTTCGTCCCAGTCTGGCGCCGCCACTTGGCCGAGGCCCGCATCAAGAGCTACGTCTGCGAGGCCGACATCGTGTCCCGCCCGCCGCTCCCGTCGTTCGAGTGACCGGGAGGCCTCATGAACGTCATGGAGTTTTTCAGCCCGCGCGAGGTGTTCCCCCTCGGCCTGCTGATCGTGCTGTTGAGAGTCGTCGGCGGCCAGATGGCCGGGGACAGCAAGGTCATCCAGCGGTGCGCCCAGGGGGGCGCGGCGGCGGCCTTCCTGCTCTACGCGGGGTGCGGGCTCGACTACTTCCGGCCGGCTGAGCCCGTGGATTACCTGGACCTGACGTTCCGCGCGGTCCTGGCGATGGGCGTGGCGCACGGGGTCGTCCGCGTGACAATGCCGGCGGCGCATTACCTGTACGTGAACTTGTGGGCGGAGCCGGTCGCCCAGCACCGGGCGTGGGCCGCGGCGAGGGCCAGAAAGGAGGCCCACGAAAAGCAAACGCGGGAGGAGGCCGAGGAAGTGCGGGCCGAGCAGCAGCGCCTGGCCGACCACGTGCAAAAGCAACGGGAAGAGGTGGCCAACAGGCCGCCTCCCCCGTCGCGGGAGGAACGCCTGGCCGCGGCGAAAGAGCAGTACGAGGCGACCATCCGCATGCTGGAGGCCGCCGGACTGGATGACATCGAACTGCGTGCGGCGTCCCGGAAGGCCAAGCAGTCTTACCTGCGTGAAGTAGACAGGATCATGGGATGATCTGGCACCCGAGCATGCTGGGTATCGGCTCCCCCGGGGGCGGCAAGTCGTTCGTGGCGGCCGTGGACGTACTGAACTTCCCCGGCACCGCGGTCGTCATGGACCCGGCGCACGACAGCATCGCGGACATCGTGCTCCGGTTCGCGGAAGGGAACGTACTCTACGACCGGCTCTCGGACATCAAGCACGCGCTCGGGTACGAACTGCTGAAGCCGTCAGCGCACCGGGACCTTGAGGAGAAGGCCAAACAGAACCACATGCGGGCGCGGCTCTTCGTCGAGATCATGATGCGGCGCCGCGGGGGCGATATTAAAAATTCTCCCCTCATCGAGGAATTTGTTTCCGCGCTTCTGTTGTTGTTCCTGTTTCAGGCGAGGCCGAAGCCTTTGCGGATTTTGCCGTACGGGTTTGTGCCCGACAGTGACGAGTTTCGGGCTCTCGTGCGTGACTGCACGCTCCCGGAGATCCGGGCGAAGTTCAAGGAACTGGAGGAAATGAGGCCGCGCACGTTGCGGAGTGAAATCGGCGGCGCGGCCCGCCTGGTTAACGCGATTTTCCGGTCGCCGTCGTTCCTGGCCCGGTGTGACGGCGGGTTCGACCTGGGGGCTTTCCTCCAGCAGCCGGACGCCAAGCTCATCGTCGAGCGCGGCGACGACGTGGACGCGGACGCGGTGACGACGATCATCGGGGCCATCGTGTTGCTGGTGATCGAACATGCGAGGAACCGGAAAACGCCGTGGCCGCCGATCCGGGTATGGTTGGACGAATGCACGAACGCGAAGACGGCCGGGAAGATCGAATCGCAGGCCGTCTTCGAGTGCCGAAAAGACGGTTTGTCCTTCTGCCTGTTGTGCCAGTACCCCGATTTCCCGCCGGGCGCCGAGTTCTTCCAGGGCTGCAAGACGAAATTGATTTATCAGACCGCGGACCCGGACCTGGCCCGGAAGCTGGCCGGGCTCGTCGCCTCCGAGTTTCCAGACGCGGAACTGAGCCGCTCCGAACAGGTGGCGAAGCTGACCACGGTGATCATGAAGTTGAACCCCGGCTGGCGCATCGTGACCGGGCCGGGCGGGAGCGCGGAGCCGGAGTACGTTGAGATGCCCAGGGAAAACCTGCCCGACTGGCCCGGGCTTCGGGAGGAGATGATGGAACGGAAATTATGCGAGATCTACCAGAGGCCGGAGTACGCGAGGAACGCCTTCACGCCGTCGTCGAGTTCCTCCGAACCCGAAGCGCGACCTACGGACAGCTCGCCAGACGATTCTTCGCCGGCGGCTCGGCTGACCCGGAAACGGGACGGAAGAATGCAACGCGATGGCTCGGAAAGCAGTTGAGGAGGAAGCGATTTCCCGTCGCGGGCGCGGTCCAGCTCCGCGGTTCCGGCCGCCCGGCGATGGTCGTGGGCGTGCGAGGCCCCCCGGACCGGCTCGAACACGCGGTCTGGATGACGGAGGCCGAGCTGCTGCTGGGCTTCGATTGCGACCGAGAGTTTCCCTTCGGGAAGGCGATCGCGGACCTGGCGTTCGAGCTCGACGGCGACGTGTACGCGGTCGAAATAGACAACGGCCACAAGCAGAGCAAGAAGCAGTACGAGGCCAAGATGAAGAATTACGCGCAGGCGAAGTTCGACGGATTCCTCCTCGTCCTCTGCCACACGGACAAGCGCATGAAGTCGCTCGTGAAGTGGTGCGAGCCGCTGAAGAAGGTTTGCCTGTTCAGCACGTTCACGAAACTGGCGGCCGGGGAGCCGTGGGTGGACTGGTTCGGGGGGACCGTGGAGGTCTGACGCGGAACCTGACGCGAAAGGCGCCGCGGAAGGGGGTGCGTTCCGCGACACCCGGGGGCGGCCCGCCATTACCCCCCTGTTTTTCACCTTCCAGATTTTGCAATCTGTCAGGCTCAAAACAGCACGGTCCCGCGGCCGACCGCCCGGTCCCCGGCTCCGCAATCCGTGCCGGCCCCGGCCCGCCCGGCTCCCCCGGCGCGGCCCGACGAGACGACGAGCCCTCATCCCCCATTGCGTGGCCCCCCTTCCCCCGCTGGCGGCCACCCCCTGCCCCCCGTGAAGAGGGGAGGGGCCAGAAGGGGAGCGGGGCAAGAGGGGATTGTGTCCGAAGCATCGCTCCCCCGCCGGGTGGTCCGGCGGGAATTTGGATTTGAACTCATCAACCGTTTGGAGACCGACATGGAAGATTCAGAATCGCCGAAGCAAAGCGCCCGGCCGAACTCGTTGGCCGGACAGCCGGCGCTGCTTGTCGGCACGACGATCGCGGCTTGCATCGGGACCGTGTTCCTGGTGAACGCGGCGGCGTGTCAGGTCCCCGACAATCGCAGCCAGTGCGCGGTCCTGTGCGCGATCAGCTTCATCGGAGCGTACCTGGCGTCCATCGCTTACTACGGCGCGTTCGACGCGCGACAACGGTGATAGACTCCGCGCGATGCGGAACCTCGAAGTCGCCCGGCACGCGCTCTCCGCCGGCGTCGCACCGGTCCCCTGCCGGCCGGGCACCAAAATCCCGATGGTTCCGTGGAAAAGATTTGAGACGGAACTGCCGGCGCCGGAAGAGGTGGAACGGCTTTTTGCGGACACGCGAGTGAACATCTGCGTGGTCTGCACGGGGCGAGTCATCTTCGATTGCGACGATCCGGCGAAGGCCGAACTGGTTCTGAAAGAGTGCGGCCCGACGCCGCACATGCTCCGCACGCCGCGGGGCGGGGTCCATCTGGGCTACCGAAAACGCAAAGGCGTCGAGGTGAAAAACCTCGTGCGCGTCAAGGGCGAACCGATCGACATCCGGACCGACGGCGGCCTGGAGATGATCCCGAACAGTGTGACGGAGCACGGGGAGTACGCCTGGCTCGGCGCCGGGCTGCTCCCCGCCGCGGACCTGCCGGTGGCTCGCATCGGCTGGACGCGCGAGCGAATCCGCCGCGTGGTGATCCCCGAGGCGATCGACGACGGCGACAGGGCCGTGCGCAGGGCGCGGGGTTATCTGGCGGCCGTCGAAGGCACCGCGACCGGAGAGGGAGGGTGCCACGACAAGACGTTTCGCCTGGCCTGCGTGCTGATCCACAAATTTGGGCTGACCGTTGAGCAGGCCATGCCGCTGTTTTGCGAGTGGAACCAGAAGTGCAAGCCGCCGTGGGGAGATTCCCAACTGCGGCACAAACTGACCGATGCGTTCAACCAAAAACGAGGTGCATGATGAAAAAGTCCGTCGCAAGACACGTGGTATACCCCGCCCTGATTTTCCTGGAAGACTTGGCTGAGTCCGGGCCTCGCCGTTCGACGCCGCCGTTCTCGGAAGAACTGAAGGAACGGCTGGCCGGCGAGCACTTGGGCAGTTTCATTCAGGAACTTGTGCGGAAGGGATTCGTGACCGTGAAGCTGGAATACGAGTTCGCCATCACGGACGCCGGCCGTAAACGACTGGCCCGTCGCCGGTGATCCCGAACGCAGAAACATGACCAACACGACCAACCGGACCCGTCTTCGGCCAGGGTGTCCGGGTGATAACCAAACCGGCCGAGAGTTTTCACGAGGAGACGAGATGGCGACGAAACAGAGTTTGAAAGTGGAGATTCACGGGCGGCTGGACAGCGGCGACTGCTGCCTCACGGGGAAGGCGGGCGTCGAAGTGTTCGTCGTTTCCACGGAGGACGGCTTCCTGTCGGAGTCCCCGATCTCCCTGAAGGGCATCGCCCAGTTGGCCAAGATGAAATTGAACGGCAACGGGAAGAAGGCCGCGGAGTGAGACAAACGGGCCGGACTGCGGGGACTCACACACCCGCCGCATCGCGTGGCTGCCCCTTGCGGGGAATGCTCTGTCGGCCAAGTCCGGCCCGTGTTTGATCGTATCGCCCGAAAACCATCGCGCAATCTCAGAAGGAGAAAGCCGTGATGAGTATCACGGGCAGGCCCGCGCGTGCGTGGCGAAACGTCCACAGCACGAATTAATCACCCTCGACATGAAGATCCACGCAGGCCGCAGCCTGGCAAGGGACACTGCGCGCCTTGGGCCGGCAACTATGAACACGCAAAAACTTTTGATCGCGATCGCCGCCGCATATGACGCAATGCCCTCCGGGCGCACCAGCGACACGGCGGCCGAGCGGTCTTATGAGGCGTTCCGGCGGGAAATCATCGCCATGCACAATGCGATTCCTGTGCACACGGAGCCGTGGGACCGGCCCGGCCAGCCGTACGCCAACAGCCGCGAATTGTTCGCGGACATTGAAGAGCGTAGCCGGCTGTTCGTGTACGCGGGCGGGGAGGACCACCCGTACTTCACACGGGTGGAAAACATGATGTTCCGCGCCGTCCACGACTATTGCGGGCACTTCCTCGGCCGCTTCCAGTTCGGCCCGGCGGGTGAGTTGAGTGCTTGGAAAGCCCACTGCGGACAGTTCGGCGGGGAGGCGATTCCGGCCATGACGGCTGAGACGCTTGGTCAGAACTGTTGGGTGAACTACGGCCCGTTTCGACACCTGCCGCCGAAAGACCGGCCGTACGCGGAACAGAAAGCGAGCCTGCTGCCGGAGGAACTGTGGCTTCCCGTTCTCGTGCCGCCGGAAGAGGTAATGATTTTTGGCTTCCCGCCGCGGTTTCCGGGGATGTGATCCGGAGGATTCCGTCTGCTGGACATTTGGGAACGGGGCGCGTTATGGTTGTGTCCCCTTCCCCGCTCCATCAGTGCCAAAGACCAGAACAATCCCGCGTGTCAAGGCTGACCAGGAAGTCCTCGACATCCTCGCCCGCTCGCGGATGGACGACACGGGGCTGACTCTTCCGGGCACGCTCAGCCGTGATGCGTACACGGCGGTGAACAAGTTTCTGGAACTGGCCGGCGCAAAGTGGAACAGGAAGGCCAAGCGTCACGAATTCCAGCGGGAGGCCAAGGCGAAGATTGAGCGGCTGTTTGAGGAAGGCGGCTTGATCGACGAAAAGAAGCACTTTCAAGCTTTCTACACGCCGCGCGACGTGGCGGTTGATTTGGTGACGGTCGCGGGCGTGATCCCCGGAATGATGTGCATGGAGCCGAGCGCCGGCGAGGGCGTGCTCGCCGAGGCGATGCGAGAGGCGGGTGGCGAAGTGGTTTGCATCGAGTTAAATCCGGAGTCGGCCGAGAAGGTTCGCGCCAAGGGCTTCGAGACGGTGGCCGCGGACTTCCTGACCGTGGAGTCGGAAGCGAAGTATGACCGCGTGGTGATGAACCCGCCGTTCACGAGGGACCAAGACATCGACCATGTGCTCCACGCCCTGCGTTTCCTGAAACCCGGCGGCAAGGTGGTGGCCATCGTCGGAAAAGGTTTCACCTTCGGCGAGAACAAAAAACGCGCGGGCTTCCGGCAGACCTTCAGCGACTGCGGAGTGATCGTGAAAGAGCTGCCAAGCGGGACATTCAAGGACTCCGGAACAATGGTCGCGACGCTCGTGATCGAGTTGACGTGTCACAAAGTCTAAACTCTGGGAGGACGCCGTGGACGAATCTATCGAGGAACTTCTGAAGGTGTGGGCTCTGCACTATTGCCCGCTCATTCTGCAGGACGACGATCTCTTCGACGCCCTCCTGCACTTCATCAGCGGGGTCCTGGGCCGGGAGCGCACGGCGGCGATTCAGCGCGCCGTCAGGACGAGTGCGACATGAACGACTTCCTCACCCCCGCGCAGATCGCCAAGAAATATCCCGTGTCCCGCAGTACCATCTACAGCGCCTGTGCCGCGGGGTTGCTTTCCCACTTCCGCATCCCGTCGCGGCGGGGCCGGAAGGGAAAGGGAAAGTACCTCATCCGGGAGGCTGATTTTCTGGCGTGGCTGGAGAGCAACCGCCACGAGGCCGGGGCGGGGGAGGCCGTTCCCCTCTCCCACATCAAGATCCGGTAGCCTTCAGTGCCATGTCCCGGAGGTGCTGCACCCGCTGGGACAGCATCGAGTAGTGCTTCATGACCATCTCGGTGGTGGTGTGGCCGAGAAGTTCCGAAACTTGGGCGACGCCGACGCCGTTCTCCAATGCGTCGGTCGCAAAACTTGCCCGGTACGCGGCGGCGACCACTCCCGCGAGGTGAGGGAGCTTCTTGCGGAGTTCCCGGAACCGGCAGCGGATGCCGTTGCGGGTGAAGGCTTTCTTCCCCCGGGGACCGCGGAACAGCGGACCCTCGGGATGCTCGGCCGAGAGCTTGCGGGTCATCTCCACCATCGTGGGGGTGAGGTAAATGACGCGGGGCTTCCCGCCGGTCTTCTTCGCCGTCTTGTGTTTCGACAGGATCCAGACGCCCACCTCCAGGTTGGCGTCGGCGGAGGTGACGCGGGAGATTTCGGAGGGGCGGCAGCCGGTCTCCTGCATCGCGAGGACGAACTCGCGGAACTGGCGGTCCTTGATGGCCCCGAGGATTTCCTCCCGCTCGGCCTTGGAGACCACCCGCCCCCGCCGCCCGCCGGGCTCGACCTTGAAGTCCTTGAACGGACTGGCGGCGATGAGGCCCTGCCGGGAGGCCCAGAGGAACGCCCGCTTCACGATGACGGCCGCGTGCCGGCGGCTCGCCTTCCAGTCGGGGTGGGCGTCCAGCCAGGCGGTCAGGTGAAAGGGAATCAGGCCGGCCGCCTTGAGCTTCCCCCGGCGGTCGCAGAATAGTTGCAGGTAGTGTTTGTGCCACGCGAAGGTGGACGGCTCGTGCTCCCGCTCGGAATGCACGAGGTAGAGGTCGCAGACCTCGGCGACGGACCGGTCTTCCTGCCTGGCTGGCTTGGAGCCCGCCATCAGGAGGTGGAATTGTTTGACCGCCTCGGCCCGGTTCTCCCGGCCCTTGGCGAGACGGACCTGCCGGCCGTCGATTTCGACGTACCAGGAATTGTTGGATTTACGGAACCACGGCTTCGCTTCGCGCATGACAAACCTCCGGAACGCGGTGAGCCGGAAGGCTTGCCCTCAGACCCCCGTCCGTGTCAGCGGGCGGGGGTCGTTTT
>JAYUGD010001051.1:0-3237 GCA_043767785.1 Zavarzinella sp.
GAGCGCGGGCCGACACCCCCGTTGGCCGTTGACGCACGATCAGGAGCGTTGAACCATCTTGCTCCCCCTCTCCGTTTCGGAGAGGGGGCCGGGGGGTGAGGTAAGCGGGCGCCACCGTAGGGAAAGCGTTTCACCCGTGGGTTCCACCCGTTTACCTCACCCCCTCTCCCCCTCTCCGAAGCGGAGAGGGGGAGCAGGTCTTGTCCGTGCGTGCGGCGTTTGATGTTCGGCAGTCCGCGCTCCACTCCGAAGCGTCGCGTCGCGGCTAAACGGGTTTTCTGATTGTTTGTCTCTATTCCCGGTGTCCTCATGGCCTCTCCCGCCGACTTACAAACCATCCGCAACATCGGGGTGATCGCCCACATTGACGCGGGCAAGACGACGACCACCGAACACCTGCTGTACTACGCCGGCGAGAAGCACAAGCTCGGCGGCGTGGACGAGGGCACCACCGAGACGGACTACGACCCGGAAGAACAAGAGCGCGGCATCACCATCTACTCGGCGTGCGTGCCGTTCCAGTGGGCCGGGCACACCGTCAACCTGATCGACACGCCGGGCCACGTCGATTTCACCGCCGAGGTCGAGCGCAGCTTGCGCGTGCTGGACGGGTGCGTGTGCGTGTTCGACGCCCAGAAGGGCGTGGAGGCCCAGTCGGAGACGGTGTGGAAGCAGGCCAACAAGTATTCCGTGCCGCGCATGGTGTTCGTCAACAAGATGGACGTGGTCGGGGCCAACTTCGCCAACTGCCTGCAACAGGTCCGCGACCGGCTCGACGGCCACCCGCTGCCGTTGGTCATCCCCATCGGGGCCGGGTCGATCAAGGAGACGCAGACGCCGTTCAAGGGCGTCATCGACCTGCTCCAGATGAAGGCCCTCTTCTTCGACGCCGGGGACAACGGCAAGACCGTCCGCGTCGCCGACATCCCGGAAGAGAACTTGGCCGAGGCGACGGAGTACCGCGAAAAGCTCTTCGACGTGCTGACGCAGAACGACCCGGACGACAAGATCACCACGCTCGTGCTGGAAGGCAAGGAAATCCCGATCCCCACCGCGCAGGCGCTGATCCGCGAGCAGACACTCAAGCGGACCATTCAACCCGTGTTGTGCGGGTCCGGCCGGGAGCACATGGGCATTCAGCCGCTGCTCGACGCCGTGTGCGCGTATCTCCCCAGCCCGCTCGACCGGCCGCCGGTCGTGGGCATGAATCCGAAGAAGGAGAAGGAAGAGAAGCGCAAGCCGGACGTGAAGGAGCCGTTCTCCGCGCTCGTCTTCAAGGTGATCGCCCAGGACTCGGGGGACATCTTCTTCGTCCGCGTCTACTCGGGCATGATGAAGTCGAACAGCCGCGTGCTGAACACCGGCAAGGACGTGAAGGAGAACATCGGCAAGCTGTACCACATCCACGCCGACCCGTCGCAGCGGGACGAGTTGGCTGAGACGCACGCGGGGGACATCGTGGCCGTCATCGGCCTCAAGGACTCCGTGACCGGGGACACCCTCTGCGACACGCAGAACCCGATCCTCTTGGAAAAGATCACGTTCGTCGAGCCGGTCGTCAGCCAGCGCATCGAGCCGGAATCGACGGCCGACAAGGACAAGCTGCTGAACACGCTCAACAAGCTGCAACGCGAAGACCCGACCTTCATCGTGAGGCACGACAAGGACACCGGCCAACTCCTGATGAACGGCATGGGCACGCTGCACCTGGAAGTGAAGCGGCACAAACTGGACCGCGACTACAAGCTAAAAGTCCGCGTCGGCAAGCCGCAGGTGAGCTACCGCGAGACGTTAAAGCGGTCCGTCACCACGACCGGCGAGTGCGACCGCATGATCGGCGGCAAGGCCGTGTTCGCCAAGGTCCGCGTGGAGTTCGAGGTGCGCCACGCCGACCAGCCGGTGACGGTGGTGAGCAAGCTGAAGCCAAAGGACATCCCGGACCCGTTCCCGGACGTGATCGTCCGCGGCCTCAAGTCGTCGCTCACGTCCGGCGGCCTCGGCTACCCGGTGCTGGACGTCCACGCCACGCTGATCGACGCGACCTACGACCCGGAGCGCAGCACGGAGCCGGCGTTCGAGGCCGCCGCGTCGGACGCCGTCGCCAAGGCGTTCAGCCGGGAGAACATGCAACTCCTGGAACCTATGATGCGGCTGACGATCAGCACGCCCGTGGACGTGTCCGGCAACGTGTTCTCGTATCTCATGGCCCGCCGGGCCGAAGTGGACAACCAGGACTCCGACGGCCGCAACAGCACGATCATCGCCCGCGCCCCGCTGGTGACGATGTTCAGCTACGCCGACGAACTGCGGAGTCTGTCGCAGGGCCGCGCGAGTTCGACAATGGAACCGCATTCTTATGCGCCGGCCCCGGACGAGGTGCTGCGGACATTCTTGGACGGGTGACACCGCGAAAGCATTCACCACAAAGGCACAGAGATCACACAAAGAAACACAAAGGAAAGCAGAAGAATTACTTCTCTGATCTTCTTCGTGAAACTTTGTGTGATCTTCGTGCCTTTGTGGTGAGTCTTCGTCTTAACTACAATTCCCCCATGAACCGACACGAACAACTGACGCGGGTTTACGAGGCCGGCATCGTCGCCGTCGTGCGGGCGCCGGACCCGACGCACCTTGTTGAAGTGATAAAGGCACTCGCCGCCGGCGGGGTGACGGTGGCCGAAGTCACGCTCACGGTGCCGAACGCCCTCGACGTGATCCGTGAGGCGAAGAAGGCGTTGGGCGACACCGTGTTGCTCGGGGCCGGGACGGTGCTGGACACGGAGACGTGCCGGGCGGCCATCCTCGCCGGGGCCGAGTTTATCGTCTCCCCGACGTTGAACATCGACGTGATCAAGTTGTGCCACCGCTACGACAAGGCGGTGATGCCGGGGTGCTTCACGCCCACGGAAATTCTGGCCGCGTGGGAGGCCGGGGCGGACATCATCAAAGTGTTCCCGGCCGAGTGCCTCGGGCCGGCGTTCTTCAAGGCAGTGCGCGGCCCGCTGCCGCACGTCCGCCTGATGCCGACCGGCGGCGTGGACCTGAAGACGGCCGGCGAGTTCCTGAAAGCCGGGGCCGTCGCCCTCGGCATCGGCGGCCAGTTGGTCGATCCGAAGATGGTCGCCGCCCGCGACTTCGCCGGGCTGACGAACTTGGCGAAACAGTATGTGGAACTCGTCCGCTTGGCGCGTCGTCCCAATTAAACCCCCGGGGTTCGCAAAGCCTCACCCACGGGCT
>JAYUGD010001052.1:0-3236 GCA_043767785.1 Zavarzinella sp.
CGGCTAAATTAGTTTTTTTTTCTTCCGCCGCACCACCGTGTAGTCCATCTGCCGCTTGGCGATGTCCACCTTCGCCACTTCCACGGTCAGCCGGTCCCCGAGCCGGAAGCGGAGGCCGGTCTTGCGGCCTTCCAGGGCGTGGGCGTCCGGGTCGTACACGAAGTAATCCATCGACAGGGAACTGACGCGCACCAGACCCTCGGCGGGAATCTCGACGCCCATCGCGAAGAAGCCGTACTCGGCGACGCCGGTGATGACGGCCTCCATTTGCAGGCCGACGCGGTCCTCCATGTAGGCCAACAGCCGCAGCCGGACGGCCTCTCGCTCGGCGGTCTCGGCCCGGCGCTCGGTCTTGGAGCAGTGGTGGCCGAGGTTCCGCAGTTCCTCCTCGTTCTGCTTGGTCTTGCGCTTGCTCAGCCATTGGCCCAGCGCGCGGTGGACGGTCAGGTCCGGGTAGCGGCGGATGGGCGAGGTGAAGTGGCAGTAGTGGGCGCTGGCGAGGGCGAAGTGCTCGTCCGGCGTCGGCGTGTACGTCGCCTGCTTCAGCGAGCGCAGCAGGGCGTAGTGGATGGCTTGGCGGTCGGGCGAATCCGCCGTCTCGGTGAGGAGTTTTTGCAGGTCGAACCGGCCGGGCCGCTTGGCGATCTTGTGGCCCATCGAGCGGGCGAACTCGGCGAAGGCGGCCAGCTTCGCCTCGTCCGGGGCCGGGTGGGCGCGCCGCAGAATCGGCAACTTCTGGCCGTCGAAGAACTCGGCCACCGCCTCGTTGGCGGCGAGCATAAAGTCCTCGATGAGCTGGTGGCTCTCGTCGTTGACGGCCAGGTGCGCCCCGCTGACGCGGCCGGTCTGGTCGTACTCAAGGACCGTCTCGGGCATCGACAGTTCCAGCGACCCTTTGCCCGCCCGCCGCTTTCTCAAAATGCGGGACAACTCCAGCATTTGCCGCAGCATGGCGACGATGTCGGGGGCGACTGGCTTGGCGACTTCCCCGGCCGGGTCGCGCAGGATCGCCTGCACCTGCTCGTAGGTGAAGCGCTGGCGGTTGCGGATCACGCCGTTGTGGAAGCGCTGGCTGACGCGCTGGCCGTCGGTGGTGAACTCCATGACGGCCGTCTTCACGTACCGCGTCTTGCCCTCCTGCAAACTGGCCAGCCCATTCGAGATGATCTCCGGGAACATCGGGATCACGCGCTGCGGCAGGTACACGCTCGTCCCGCGCAAGCGGGCCTCGCGGTCAAGCGGCCCGCCGAGGGGGGCGAACGCCGCCACGTCCGCGATGTGGACGGTGAGTTCCCAGTGCCCGCGCTCCGGGTCTCGCGTAAGTGAGATCGCGTCGTCGAAGTCCTTGGCGTCCACGGGGTCGATGGAGATGACGAGTTGCGTCGTGAAGTCCGTCCGGCCTTGGTGGTCTTCCTCGTTGAACGCGGCCGCCTGCTCGCGGGCCTCGGCCAACACTTCTTCCGGGAACGTGTCCGGGATGCCCAGCGCCCGGACGATGGCCGTCGTGTCCACTCGCGGGTCGCCGGACTTACCCAACACTTCGGTGATGACCCCCTCGCCGCGGGTGTCCACGGTGGGGAAGTGGATCATCTCCAGCACGACCTTGTCGTTCGGCCTCGCCCCCTTGACGGCCGCGTCTTGCACGTTGATGCTGCGGCGGAACAGGTTGTTGTCCACCCGCACCAGCGAGTCGCCGTCCCGCTCGAAGTACACGCCGACGAACTGCTTCGTCGCCCTCGCGACGACCGCCTTCACCTCGGCCATCGCCTCGGAGTGCTTGCCGGCCTTCCGAATCGCGATGGACACTTCGTCTCCGGTGGCCGCGTCCTTGGCCATTTCCTCCGGCACGAGGTACTCGTCCCACCGATCCCCCTTGGGGACGCGGACGACGCCGTCCCCCTTGGGCAGCCGCTTGAAAGTGCCGGTAATCATCTTGGCCGTCGCCACTGGCAGGATCAGGGAGTTCTTGCCGAGTTGAACGCGGCCGGCCGTCATCAGGGATTTGAGGGCCTTCTTAAACTCGCGCGGCTGCACCTCCATGTCGAGGGCGCGGGACAGGGCCAGCGCCGACATCGGGGCATAGCCCTTGGCGGTGACGAATTCGAGAATGCGGGCGGAGAGATCGAGCATGAAGATATGTTAGCGACCCAAAGCCCCCGAAAGCCCCGGCATGGCCATGCCGGGGCTTTGAAAGCAATCATGCCGCTTTGCGCTCCTCGCGACTCAGCCACCGCTGCATGCGGGCGAGTTGCGGGGTCCACTCGCCCGAGAAGCGCACTTGGCCGAAGGCGTCGTACAGCAAATCAATCGTCTCGATCAGGTGCCGGAGCTGGTCGGCCCGCGCGTCGAGCCGGGCGCGGGCGTCCGCGTCTTCGGGGGCCGGGATTTTCGCCCCGGTGATCGCCAAGGTCTCGGCGCTGATGGCGAACTCGTACTGCACGTCGTGCCGGACGAGCGTCAGCCCGGCCTTGCGCGGCAATTTCCCTGACTGGATCGCCCGCTTGGCTTCCGGCAGGCGCGTCGGCCCCTCGTGCGTGATCGTCTCGTGCCCGGTCATGCCGCGGGGGCACTCCAGCGTCAGGGTGCGGGCCATGAACACCACGGCCTCGGAGTTGTCCAGGAGCTTGATGGTCGCGGACTCGTCTTCGCACTGGTACCACAGCCACATCAGGAACTCGTTGCCCACGAAGTCCCGCGAGGCTTCATCGGGAATCCACGCGACATCTTTCGAGGACAGCCCCGGCACGAACGGCGACGGCGAGGCGTCGTCCACGTTGCGCGTGCGCTGGTGCGCCTCCGCCAGCGAGTACGCCCGCCGGCCGGCGGTGATCCCTTGGAAGGTGAAGCCGAAGGTGTTTTTGAACAGGACCGACAGCCGGTCGATCATGGCCGTGGACGTGGTGCCGAAGAGGAGTTCGTTCGTCTTCAAGTCCCACGCGACTTCGACGGCCTTGCGCCTGGTGTACCGCCCGTCTTTCGCTTCCTGCTCCAGGCGGTCGCGGGCGGCCTCCTTGGCCTCGCGCTTGTTCAGCGCGCTCGGCTTCCCGCTCGGGTTGTTCTTGGAGAGGGCGGCCAGGTCGATCGCGTAGTACGCCCGCATCATGTCGCCGGGCAGCTTCATCACGTCGGTCCGCAGGCAGAAGTACAGCATGTCGTTGACGACGTTCTTCGCCATGTCGAACTGCACGTCCAGGATGTGGTCCCCGGCGGTCCAGCCGACCTCGACGCCGTCCGCG
>JAYUGD010001053.1:0-8944 GCA_043767785.1 Zavarzinella sp.
CCAGACTCGGCGGGCTGACGCCGCGCCGCTCGCCGGTGAATGACAGCCGCCTTTATTTGGGTGTCGGCGGACACTCCGCTGCGCAACGCCTCCGCGTCGCGGCTACACGGGGAGCGGCTTTTCCCACTGGCATCCCCTTCCAAAATATCCGACAATCACGCGGAAGAACTCGTCCCGGTCGTCGTTCCCCTTCTTGGCCCCGAACTCCCGTCGCGGTGGAACCCACCATGAGCCGCCTCCTCGCCGTCTTGTTGTTGCTGCCGTCGTTCGCCTTCGCCCAAGGGAAGGCGGGGATGAATTGCGCCTTCCTCGTCTCTTGCGGGGAGAAGTACAACAAGGCGCAGTTGCACCCACTGCCGAAGTCGTTCCGGGACATGGACGACTACCGCAAGGCCCTCGTAGCGACCGGATTCGATGAGGAAAACATCGTGTTCCTGCACGACAAGACGGCTCAGCCGGAGCGGTTTCTGCCGGAGAAGGACAAGATCATCCGGAATTTAAAACTATTGCTGTCGGCGGTGGAAGCCAACGACACGCTGGTCGTCGCCCTGAACGGGCACGGGCTACACTTCAAGGGGGACAGGACGAGCTACTTTTGCCCCTTGGACGCCAAGGTGACTGACAAGGCGACGATGATCCCGATGGACGGCGAGGGGGGCTTGTTCCAGCTATTGAAGGTGTGCAAGGCCAAACGGAAGTTGCTAATCGTCGGCACATGCCGGAGCGACCCGAAGGAGACGACGCCGGCGGAGACGGTGGACCTCGACCTGTTAGACCCGGATGAAGTGCCGGAGGGGATCGTCGCCTTGTATTCGTGCAAGGCGGGTCAAAAGACCTACTTCGAGGAGAAAGGGGACCGCAGTTTCTTCTTCGACCACTTGGTCCGGGCATGGCAAGGCGAATTCCACCCCGGCGAGGACACGGTGAGCTTGGAGGCCATCTTCGACAAGGTGAGGACAAAGACGAGCGCTGCGGTGCGCCGGGAATACGCGGAGGCCCAAGTGCCGGAAGTGCGGCGAGGGTATCAAGGCGAGTGGCTGGTGAGCCGGAGCGGCGTGCGGCCGAAGGTTGACCCGCGGCCGGTGCCGATGACGGCGGCGGGCGACCCGAAGGGGGGCGACGAGAAGACGTTCGAGATTGCCAAGGGTGTGCGGATGACGTTCTGCTGGGTGCCGGCGGGGGAGGCCCAGTTGGGTTCGCCGAAGGCGGAGCAGGACGACTTGGTGAAGACGTATTTGGACGGGAAGCGGCCGGAGTGGCTAGACGGCGAGACAGAAACGGCGCGCGGGAAGTTCATGACGAAGGGATTGTGGCTGGGGAAGTACGAGGTGCAGCAGTCGGAGTGGGAAGGGGTGATGGGGGAGAACCCGAGCAAGTTCAAGGGGGCGACGTTGCCGGTGGAGACGGTGAGTTGGAACGACTGCAAGGAGTTCATCGGGAAGTGTGGCGTGACGGGGCTGACGGTAAAGTTGCCGCACGAGGACGAGTGGGAGTATGCGTGCCGTGGCGGGAAGGGGAACAAGCAGGCGTTCTACTGGGGCAACGTGCTGAATGGGGACAAGGCGAACCACAACGGGAATCATCCGTACGGCACGGCGACGAAGGGAGACTACAAGGAGAAGACGACTCCGGTGGGGACGTACAAGGCCCAGGCCCCGCACCCGTGGGGACTGTGTGACATGAGTGGCAATGTGTGGGAGTGGTGCGAAAACTTGCACACTACCACAGACTCGGCCCGGGTGATTCGGGGCGGAGGCTGGGCCTTCTATGCTAGGCACTGCCGGTCGGCGGTCCGTAACGGGAGCGACCCGGCGGTTCGCGATAGCCGCTTAGGGTTCCGCATCGCCTTAGTTCCCTAGTTTCGTTGGTCAGGGTTTCGTTCGCTCGGGGTGACTCGGAGTTGCTCACGTCATTGGTGAGCCGAGGGCCGTCAGGCCCCGGGTGATGCGCTCAGTCCTCTACCCGGCGGCTTACGCCGCTCGGCTCACTCAGATTCGCTCCGCTCCGCAAACCCCGCGTTGCGTTCATCACCCCGTCCGAAAACACCGCTCACTCATTACCCGTACGTTGCGGATCACGGGACGGAAGCCCATCACGCCGACCACCTGTGTTTCCACGTCGATGCCGGGGGCCACTTCGATTAGCTCCAGCCCCTCGGGGCCGAGTTCGAAGACGGCGCGTTCGGTCACGTACAGGACGCGGGACGCCTTGCGGTAAGCCGGGTCGGCGCTGAAGCAAATTTGTTCGACGGCGTCGACGAACTTGCGCACCGTGCCTTCTTGGACGATGCGCAGGCGGCCGTCTTCCACGGCGACCTTCAGGCCGCCGGCGGTCATGGTGCCGCAGAAGACGAGGCGGCGGGCGTTTTGGGCGATGTTGACGAAGCCGCCGACGCCGGCGAACTTGGTCCCGAAGCGGGAGACGTTGACGTTGCCGGCCCGGTCGATTTGGGCGGCTCCCAGCGCGGCGAAGTCGAGACCGCCGCCGTCGTAGAAGTCGAACTGGGCGGGTTGGTCGATCACCGCCTCCGGGTGGCGCGAGGCGCCGAAGCTCAGGCCGCCGACGGGCATGCCGCCGACGGGGCCGCTCTCGACCGTCAGCGTGATGCGGTCCAACAGGCCGCGTTCGGCGGCCACGCGGGCGATGCCCTCGGGCATGCCGATGCCCAAGTTGGCGACGGCCCCGTCCACGAGTTCGTCGCAGGCCCGGCTGGCGATGATGCGGCGCTCGTCCATCGGCAACGGCGGCGGGCAGTCCAATTCGGCCACCGGCTTCGCCGTGCAGTACGCGGGGTTGAACGCCTCGGCGAAGGTCTGCTGGTGTTCGTGGGGTTCGGCGATCACGATGCGGTCCACCAGGATGCCGGGGACGCGGACCGATTTCGGGTCGGCGGGGTGATCCAGCACCCGTTGCACTTGGGCAATCACGATTCCACCACAATTGCGGACCGCTTGGGCGATTGGCAACACCTCGCCGATGACGGCTTCATCGTCCATCACCAACCCGCCGTTGATGTCAGCCGCCGTCGCCCGGATCAGGCCGACGTGAATCGGGAAGGCCTTGTACCACAGCCACGTCTGGCCGCCGAGGTGGATGCGTTCCACCAACGCCTCACCCCTCTCTAAACCAAGCCGACCGCCGCCGTGGGCCGGGTCGATGAACGTGCCCAAGCCCACATGGGTAATGCAGCCGGGGCGGCCGGCGGCGATGTCGCGGAAGAGTTGGCAGATCACGCCTTGCGGGAAGTTGTGCCCCTCGATTTGCCGCTCGACGGCCAGCCGGCCCAACCGAGGCGCCAAGCCCCAGTGCCCGCCGATCACGCGCCGCAGCAGGCCCGCGTGGGCCATGTGGTTCAGGCCGCGACTTAGGCCGTCGCCTTGGCCGGCGGCGTACACCAAGGTCAACCCGCAGGGGGAACCCGTCTCCAAGAATCGGCGTTCCAGTGCGGCCGTCAACGCCTCGGCGTGGGCGGCGCCGACGAAGCCGCCGCTGGCGACCGTGACGCCGTCACCGATCAACTGAACGGCTTCGGCCGCCGTGCAGAGCTTGTCCGTGGCCGGGCGGCTCATCCCCACCACCCGCCGTTGACGTGCAACGTCTGCCCGGTCATGTAGGACGCGAGCGGGCTGCACAGGAACAGGATCACTTGGGCGATCTCCTCCGGCGTGCCGAAACGGTTCAGCGGGATCTGACCAAGCATCACCTTGCGGGACTCCTCGGGGATCGACTTCCCCATGTCCGTCAGCACCACGCCGGGGGCCACCGCGTTGACGGTGATTTGCCGGGAGGCCAGTTCCTTGCTCAACACTTTGGTCAGCCCGATGACGCCCGCCTTGGCCGCCGCGTAGTTGGCCTGCCCGAAGAAGCCGATGGCCGCGCTGATCGACGCCAGATTGACGATGCGCCCGCCGGCCGCCATCTTGCCCACGGCCGCCTTGCACCCGTGGAACACGCCCGTCAGATTGGTGTCGATCACCGCCTGCCAGTCTTCGGGCAGCATCTTCTTCGCCGTCTTGTCCCGCAGAATCCCCGCGTTGTTCACCAGGATGTCGAACGAGCCGAACCGCTCGATCACCCGCCCAGCCATCGCTTCCATCGCCGCTAAGTCGCGGACGTCGGCCATGTGGTGCAGCCCCCGGTCGCCCAACGCGGCAGCGACTTCGGCTGTTTTCGCGGCGTTGGCGTCAATGTCGTTGATGACGACGTTGGCGCCCGCCCGGTGCAGCAACTCCGCCGTCGCCCGGCCCAGCCCTTGCGAGGAGCCGGTGACGACGGCGGTTTTTCCGGTGAGGTCGATGGGGATCATTCGGGGAGTCTCCGCGTCGTTGACAGGTATCGCCCGGTTTTACCCCGCCGGCCGCCGTTTCACAAGTCGCGGGGGAGATTTTCGGTGTTCACGCGATGGCGATGAGAGAGTACAATCTTGGTAGGTCGGCTGCCACATTAGACGGCCTGATTTAACCACCGCGAGCTTTGAAATCATGGACTTGCAATATTCGGACAAGGCAAGGACGGGCGAATTTTTTCCCCTGCTCCGGCAAGCCTCGACCCGTCTGGAAGACCTGCTTGGGCCGTCCGCCGGCACGACGCGGGCGGAGTGGGACTTGACGCCGGATGCCGAGGGCCGCCCGCTCTACACCCTCCGCGTCTCCGGCTTGAAAGAATCGGCGGCGGCGCAATTCGCCCCGGACGAGTTGGCCGACTCCCCGCACTTGCGACACCGCTTGACCCGGCTCTGGGGGGACATGCTCCAAGCTCGCAACCACCGTCACCTGCGGGAAATGCAGGGGACCGGCGGGGGGGCGTGACATGGCGCTCACGGACGAGGTGGCGAAGATCCGCGAGAAGATTGAGCAGATGCTGATTGCCCACGCCATCGTGACACAACGGCTGGACACCGTGTGGACGGACGGCGGCGAGACGTACGACACGCTTCAGGACGTCGAACGGCGGGTGGCGGATATCCGACGTGAGATGGAAAAAGAGACAAGCTTACTGAGGCGGGAAGTCGAAGACCTCAAAAAGTGGCGGGACGAGTGGGGCAAGCGGGCGTGGTCGCTCGCCCCGGTCCTCATCAGCGCGGTTCTTGGTGGGCTGATCGCGTTGGGGATCAACTATTTCCTGCCGCGGCGGTGAGTCCTCGAACATCTCAGTCCTCACGCCAGAATCGGCCGAATCACTTGCCCGTGAACATCAGTCAACCGCCGTTGGATGCCGTTGTGCAGGAACGTCAACTTCTCGTGGCCCAATCCCAATAAATGCAGGATCGTCGCGTGAAAGTCGTACACGCTGGTCGCGTTCCGGGCCGGCTTGTAGCCGAGTTCGTCGGATGAGCCGTGCCGGATGCCGGGTTTGACGCCGGCCCCGGCCAGCCATGAGGTGAAGCAGTGTTGGTGGTGGTCCCGGCCCAAGCCGGCGGCGCCCTGCGTGAACGGCGTGCGGCCGAACTCGGTGGACCAGATCACCAGCGTGTCGTTGAGCATGCCGCGTTGCTTCAGGTCTTGCAACAGGGCCGCGCACGGTTGATCCAGCAGCAAGCCTTGGCGGTCGTGGTTGTCCCGCACGTTTTCATGGGCGTCCCAGTTGATGCGAGGCGACCCCAAGGCGCCGCCGTTGTAAATCTGCACGAAGCGCACGCCGCGCTCGACCAGCCGGCGAGCGAGCAGGAAGTTGCGGGCCGTCGGGCCGACGACCGGGTGGTCTGTCCCGTACATCTGTTTTGTCTTCGCTGTCTCCCCGTCCAATGTCAACGCTTCCGGGATGCTCGTCTGCATCTTGGCGGCCAGTTCATACGACTTCACGCGGGCGGTCAGCGACGTGTCGAGCGGGTCTTGCCCCGCATATTCGGCGTTGAGTTCCCGCACCAGTTTCAACCCCGCCATCCGGGCGTCGGGCTTGACCGACGCGGGCGTGACCAGATGGCTGACCGGCTCGGGCCGGCTCATGTCGAAGAGCGTCCCCTGGTGCTCGGCCGGCAGGAAGCCGTTGCTCCAGTTGGCCGTCCCGCCGTTGACCAAGCCGCGCGGGTCGGGCAGCACCACATACGTCGGTAGTTCCTCACTCTCACGGCCCAAGCCGTAGGAGAGCCACGCCCCCAAGCACGGGAACCCGGCCAGCGTGAAGCCGGACTGCATCTGAAAACAGGCCGGCTGGTGCGACGGGCTTTTGGTGACCATCGCGTGCAGGAAGGCGATGTCATCCACGCACGTCGCCAAGTGCGGGAACAAGTCGCTCACCCACGCCCCGCTTTGGCCGTGTTGCTTGAACTTGTAAAAGCTCTTGCGCAGCACGCCTGGGACGGCAAAGAACGTGTCGATCTCCCCCTTGCCTTCGAGCGTCTTGCCGTCCAATTTCTCCAGGTCCGGCTTATGGTCGAACGTGTCCACCTGGCTCACGCCGCCGGGGGAGAAGACGTGAATCACCCGCTTCGCCTTGGCGGCGAAATGCGGCTTCAGCCCGGCGCCGGCGGACCGCTCTTCGTTCAGCATCCACGCGAGGGCCACGGCCCCGAGGCCCGTGGCCGAGTCGGCGAAGAAGCGGCGGCGGTCGTGCCACGCGGGGGAGAGAATCGGCACGGTGTTACCTCGCATAAAGAAACTCGCTGGCGTTGAACAACGCCCACGTCAGCGAGTTCAGCCCGTGCTTCTCGACGACTTCTCGGCTGCTCGCCATCTCGGCGTCGCGCGGCGGGCGGGACAGCACGATCTCGAAGGCGCGCGTCACTTGGTCTTTTACGGCCTCGTTGTCCTTAGCGACGCGCTTCGCCAGGTAATCAGCCTGCCGGAGCACGAACGCATCGTTCATCAGGGCCAGCGCCTGCAACGGTGTGACGGTCGGCCGGCGTTTCGGGATTGTGACCGCGGGGGACGGGCAATCGAGGGCGTCCAGCAGCGGACTGCGGGCGGTCATGACGTGGATGCGGTAGATCGAGCGGCGGTTGAAGTCCGGCTCGTCCTTGTCCGTCAGGTGGTAAAAATACGTGTTCAGCCGCGTGACCGTGAACGGCCGGAAACTCGGCCCGCCCATGTCGCGGTTCAGGTTTCCGCCCATCGCCAGCATCGCGTCGCGGACGACTTCGCCTTCCAACCGTTTTGCGGGGAAGCGCCAGAGGAGACGGTTATCGGCGTCAGTCGTGGTCCCCTTCTTATGCAGGGCGGCGACCGTCTCGTCCGCAGGGACATTCACCGACGCTTGGCGGTACGCGGCGCTGGTCACGATGAGGCGGTGCAGTTTCTTAACGCTGCCGTTCGTCTGTCGGAACTCGTCGGCCAGCCAGTCGAGCAGTTCGGGGTGCGACGGCGTAGAACCGTTGGCCCCGAAGTCGCTGGCGGTCTCGACGATCCCGGTGCCGAAGTGCCATTGCCAGACGCGGTTGACCATCACGCGGGCGGTGAGCGGGTGGTCCGGGTACGTCAGCCATTCGGCGAAGCGGATGCGGCGGCGGGCATCCGTGGCGCCCGCACCGAGGCCCCAGTCGGCGGCCGGTTGCGGGATGGCCGACAAGCCGCCCGGCGTGACGACGGCCCCCGGCTGCTTCACGTCCCCGCGGGTGAACACCACCGTCGGCTTCGGCTCCTCGCGGTCGCCGACAAAGGCCATCGTCACCGGGAACTTGGCCTGCATCTCCTTGACGGTCGCCTCGCGCTCGGCCCGCAATTTATCTTGAACACCCTTGTTGTCTTTGGCGGCGGCGATGGCCGCATCCAGTTCGGCGACGCGCGTTTGGAACGGGGCAACGTTCATCGCCCACGCGGCCTCTTCGGACTCGCTCAACATGCGGCGGGCGCCGTGGCCTTTGGGGACGAGACTGTGATCGACCCCCTCGAAGACGGCTTTCAGTCGGTAGTAGTCAGTCTGCGGGATCGGGTCGAACTTGTGGTCGTGGCAGCGGGCGCAGTTGGCCGTCAGCCCCATGAACGCTTGGCTGACGGCGGCGACGACTTCTTCCAGTTGTTCCTCACGCGATTGCAGGCGGCCCAACTTGCTCGGCGTCACCCGCTGCACGGCGTCCCACGGCCCGGCGACGAGCATCCCCGCCGCCGCGATGGATTGGGCCGTGTACCTTTGCTGTACGTCCCCGGCGATCTGCTCGCGGACGAACTGGAAGTACGGCTTATCCTCGTTAAAAGCCCGGATCACGTAGTCGCGGTAGGTCCACGCATCGGCCCGCAGTTCGTCCTCTTCGAAGCCGTCACTCTCGGCGAAGCGAACCACGTCGAGCCAGTGCCGTGCCCACCGTTCGCCGTAATGGGGCGACGCCAACAGCCGATCCACCAGTTTCCCGACCGCCTCGTCCGGCCACTGCTTCGTCGCGGCGAACTCGCCGGCACACGCCTTCTCGAACGCGGCCACTTCTTCCGGCGTCGGCGGCAACCCGATCAGGTCGAACGTGACGCGCCGAATAAACGTTCGCGGGTCGGCGGCGAGCGACATCCGCAGCCCGGCCGCCGTCAATTTTTCGGAGACGAACGCATCCACCGGATTCGCGTACGCCGACTTCGGAACGGCCGGCTGCTTTACAGGTTGAAACGCCCACGACACCGCTTTTTTTGCCGGCTGGATGTCCGCCGGCCACGCGGCGCCGGCCGTGATCCATTCCGTCAGCGTGGCGACCTGCCCGGCCGTCAACGGCTCGCCCTTGGGCGGCATCCGCTCGGCGTCGTCCTTGCTGACGACCCGTTGAAGTAACGCACTCTCGGCCGGCTTCCCCGGAACGATGGCCGCCCCGGCCTTCCCTCCCTTGAGCAACAACGGTCGCGAATCCAACCGCAACTCGCCCTTCTGCTTGTCCGGGCCGTGACAACTCACGCACAGGCTTTGCAGAATCGGCCACACGTCTTTGCGGAAATCGGGCGCCGCATTGGCCGACGCCGGAGACACCAAGGCGACGATCAACATGACGGCGAGAGCGGAGGTTGGGCGGGTGAGGCGGCTTTCGCGCGGG
>JAYUGD010001054.1:0-3229 GCA_043767785.1 Zavarzinella sp.
GCATCCTGGGCGGCCGCTCGGGCGTCCACAAGGACATCCCGCCGGACCAGAAGTGGTTCGGCGCCCCGGCCACCTTGGCCGCCGACCAAATGCGCATCATCCACTCGCTCGACAAACTCCCCGAAATGCGCAAAGACCTCCGGGAAATCAAGAAGCAACTTGGCCTGACCGACTCATGACGCCCGAGCCGGCCCCCATCGGCCTGATCGCGGGCTGGGGCTCCTTGCCCCTGCGGATCGTCCAAAAGGCCCACGCGGCGGGCGTCCCGGTCATTTGCATGGGCGTGTACGGCATGGCCGACCGGGCGGCCCTGGAGCCATACTGCCGGCGGTTCCACTGGGTCCGCCTCGGCCAACTGGGCAAGCCGATCCGGTGCATGAGACGGGCGGGCGTCCGCCAGTGGACGATGGCCGGGAAGATTCACAAGGTCGAACTCTTCAAGAAATTCCGCCTGTTTACGCTCCTGCCGGACCTGCGCATGCTCCGGTTCTGGTTCCGGCGGCGGGCGAACAACTCGGACGACAACCTCACGCTGGGGATTATCGCCGAGTACGCCCGCGAGGGGCTGGAGTGTGTCTCCCAATTGGCCGCGTGCCCGGAGTTGCTCGTGAAGCCGGGCTGCCTCACCAAACGCCAGCCCACCGCCCGCGAGGCCGCGGACATGGACTACGGCTGGGAACTCGCCAAGGAGATGGGCCGCCTCGACATCGGCCAAAGCGTCTCCGTGCGCGACCGCGCGGTCTTGGCCGTCGAGGCCATCGAGGGGACGGACGCGGCCATCCAGCGCGCCGGCGACCTGTGCCGGCGAGGCGGGTTCGTGGTGGTGAAGGTCGCCAAGCCCCAGCAAGACATGCGCTTCGACGTGCCGACCGTCGGCCCGGCCACCATCCGCGCCATCAAGGCCGCGGGGGGCAGCGCGTTGGCCATCGAGGCCGAGAAGACGATTCTGCTCGACGACGAGGAAACGATCCGCCTGGCCGACGAAGCGGGGATTACGATCATGGCGAGGTGAAACTGTGTCGGGCTAACCGCGAAAGGCAACCTAACCCCCCGCCCCCTTCCCTAAGAAGGAAGGGGGAGCAAGAGGGTTTGAGATTCTCGCCCAACTGTTGCTGTCATTTTAGGTAGTGATGTCCCCGCTCTTGCTCCCCCTTCCTTCTTAGGGAAGGGGGCCGGGGGGTTAGGTTGCCGCCACTGTTTGCCCGCCGGCTTTACCCGATCCACTTCGCGTCCGTCGTCGAGTGGCTGACCAACTCTTTCGGCTCGAACCACAGGGCGATTTCCGTGGCGGCGTTCTCCGGGCTGTCGCTGCCGTGGATCAGGTTGTTCTGCACGCTGAGGGAAAAGTCCCCGCGGATCGTGCCGGGGGGGGACTTGGCGCCGTCCGTCGCCCCCATCATGCTGCGGCAGACGGCGACGGCCTCGCGGCCTTCCCACACCATCGCCACCGTCGGGCCGCTCGTCAGGAATTGCAGCAGGGACTCGTAGAACGGCTTGCCCTTGTGGACCGCGTAGTGGCTCTCGGCCAGCGCCCGGGCGGCGGTCAGGAACTTCAGGCCGGCGAGGCGGAGGCCCTTCTTCTCGAACCGGGCGGTGATCTCGCCCACAAGTCGGCGCTGCACGGCGTCCGGCTTCAACAAAATCAGTGTCTGTTGCATGGCAACTCTCTCGGTGGTTTTCGCCTTTCCGTTCATGGTCGGACTTCACGGGCGCGTCGTCCGCCGTGGAAGATGCGAAGTCCCGGGAAACCTTGGCGGTTGTGCCGGCCGGCGTTCCTTTCCGCGGCGTGATGGTTCTACTCAAAGGGTGGGCGGCCGCGGGCCGGCCGGCCGATGTTACGGGTGGTCGAACGCCCTTGGGGAGAGTGTGCCATGCGTGGGGGAAAATGGTCGGTCGTTGCCGTGGGGCTGTCACTGCTACTCGCCGGCCTCGGCCGGGCCGAGTCGGTGATGCTCAAGGAAACGCCCAAAGAGGGGGAGTGCCACCGCCTCGTCATTAAGACGACGCTGACCGGCAGCCTGAAAGTGGCCCGCGACACCCAGACCGTGCCACTGCCGGTGAAGGCGACCAACGACCACACGTTCTCCGAGCGCGTGTTGGCCATCGACAAGGGGCTGGTGAAGAAAGTCGCCCGCTACTACGACACCGCCCAGTCGTCGGCCCAAGTGGACTCGGACAAGGTCGAGCGCACCGTCCGCGACGACCGCCGCCGCGTGGTCGCCCAGCGCAGCGGGGACGGCCTGCTGACCTACGCCCCGGCCGGCCCGTTCACCCGGGCCGAGGCCGAGGTGGTCTCGGAACACTTCGACACGCTGCACCTGACCGGCTTGCTGGCCGACAAGGAAACCGACGTCGGCGCCAAGTGGAAGATCCCCAACGGCGTCGCCCAGAGCGTGTGCCTGTTCGACGGGCTAATCTCGCAAGACTTGGAGGGCACGCTGGAATCCGTGAAGGACGGCGTCGCCACCGTCCGGCTTGCCGGCACGGCCAAGGGGATCGAGAACGGCTCCTTGGCGACTCTGACGGTGGACGCCACCCTCTCGTTCGACACGAAGACGAGCCAGATCACCGGCGTGGCGTGGAAGCAGAAGGACCAGCGCGACCAAGGCCCCGTCTCCCCGGCCGCGGAGGTGGAGTCGCAGACGACGCTGACCCGCTCGGCCATGACGGAGCCGAAGGAACTGTCGAGCGCCGCCCTCATCGGCGTCCCGGCCGAGGACGACCCGCCCGGCGTGGTGAAGCAGTTGACGCACCCCGACCCGAAGGGCCGCTACAAGTTCGCCTACGCCCGCGACTGGCACGTCGTCGGCCAGACCGAACACCATCTGGTGATGCGTCTGCTGGACCGCGGCGACTTCGTGGCCCAGATGACGATGACCATGTGGAAGCCCGCCGGGGCCGGCAAGCACCTCAGCCCGGACGAGTTCCAGAAGATCGTCTCGGCCTCGCCGGGGTGGGCGATGGAACAAGTGGTGGACCACGGCGAAGTCGCCGGCGACGCCGACCGCTGGGCCTACCGCATCACCGCCCGCGGCGAACTCGACGGCGCCAAGGTCGTCCAGAACTTTTACCTGATCGCCAACGCGGCCGGCGACCAGATGATCGTCACGTTCACCATGAAGCCGGCCAACCTGGCCCGCCTGGCGACGAAGGACTTGGCCATCGTGAACGCGGTGGAGTTGAAGAAGTAAAAGACAGATTGGCCGCCAAGACGCCAAGGACGCCAAGA
>JAYUGD010001055.1:0-8932 GCA_043767785.1 Zavarzinella sp.
GAACCCCGTCGGCAGCGGGACATCGGTGATGTCCGCCGACCACACCTGGCCGACCCGCTCGACCGGCACGCCCCGCAGCAGGTATGGGTAGACCTTGTGCCCGCGGCCTGCCCGTGACAATTTCGGCTTGGGATACAGGGCTTGCAGCCCCATGAGCCGCAGCAGCCGTTGCACCCGCTTGCGGTTCATGACCGTCGCCTCGGTCAAGGTGGCCGCCCGGCAGGCCCGCCGTTCTTCTGCTCGAAGGCGTGCCGCCCGAGCGCTTGCTAGCGACGCGTAATTGTAAGATCTGCGGGGCCGCCATGCGCGGGGGACAAGCCGCCGCGGAGAATTGGGGGGCGTCGGCGTGGGCCGGGTACAGCCCGACGCAGACCGTGTCGAGCGTGTTCGGCACGTCGTTCGGCAGCCTCGGGAGCCTGACGCTGCAACAGGCCTTGGGCACGAGCGGCGGCGGGATCAACGCCCTGTTGCGCCACTCGGTGGCCGCCGTCCTGAACGCGGCCAGCCCGTACGTCGCCCACCCGCTGACGACGAACCAGATCATCTCGGGCGTCCAGGCCGCCGTGGCCGGCGGGGCCACCTGCATCGAGACCCTCAAGACTCAACTCGACACGTACAACAACTACGGGGCCAACCTCGACCAGCACGGCAACGTGACGTGACAGTGGCCCGCCCGGCCCGACAGTTTGCCGCCCGCCGCCCGGGGCTTCCGGCGCGGCGGTTTTTTGTCGGCCGCGCGTTTAGGCGGCGCGTCAACAATAGCTGTCCAGTTCGGCGTACGGGATGTGATTCCGGAACCGGAGCCCGACCCGGAACGCCGTCGCCCCGTCGGGCACGCACCAGCGCACTTCGCAGGCCAACTTCAGCGGCTTCTGCCGGCCAGGATCACCTCGGCCTCCTCCCCCTTTGCCAGCGCCGCACTCACGACCAGGCACAGGCCCGAGTCGGAGACATCGATGATGGCCACGGCGATGTCGGCGCCCAAGCCCAACTGGCCGCGGCGGCACTGGGCCCGGACGCCGCGCTTGGCCGGCTTGCGGCGAATCAGGCGCTTGTCGGTCTGCGGGGCGGCGGGGCTGACAGTCGTAAAGTTCAGGATCATGGTGTGGCCTGAGAATGGCTGGCGAGACAAGAACCCTAGCACGGGAGAGAAGGACAGGCTGGGCCGATTGGGAGGATTTTGCCGACTCTCCGGCCGCGGGGCCGATTCTCGTACTAGGGTTGATTCGCCCGTCTTCCCAAGTCTGCCAAGAGGGTTCCCTCAATGAGTCTGTCTTCCCGCGTCACCAGAATTCGCCCGGCCCTGCAAGCGCTCGAAGGCCGCGACGTGCCGGCGGCCGCACTGGACCTGACCACGGCCGCGGCGGCCGGCGAAATCAACACGGCCCTGTTCCGGCAGGTCGACGCGCAGCCGACCGGGACCGGCGTCATCAGTTCGTTCGTCCGCGTGCAGGGGTCCGGCGTCGAACGCGGGTACAACACCGACCGCCGCCCGCTGGAGTTCAACGAGAACTCCAGCCCCCGGTTCACGCGGTCGCTGCGGTTGGACGAGGTGCCCGTGTCCCTCGTCGGCGGGGTGGCGTACCGCCAGTTCCTGCTCGACATCAACCAAACCGCCGCGTCCCCGCTCCTCTCGCTGGACGAACTCAAGATCTTCCTCGGGGACCGCGGCGACCTGACCGGCTACGCCGCCGGCAAGTTGGCCGGCCTCGACGCGGTGTACAACATGGACGCCGGGGAGGACCACGCGGTCCTAATGAACTACTCGCTCAACCACGGGAGCGGGTCGGGGGACGTGGCCGTCCTCGTGCCGGACGCCTTGTTCGCGGCGCCCGGCGACAACCCGTACGTCTATCTGTACTCGTCGTTCGGAAAGACCGCCGCGGCCAACGCCGGCTTCGAGGAGTGGGCCGTCCTGCCCAAGTCGGACGTCTCGGCGTACGGCAGCCTCGCGGGAAAAGTCTACCTCGACGCCAACTATACGGGCCGCTTCGACGAGGGTGATTCGGGCCTCGCCGGCGTGTTCGTCACGCTGACCGGCATCGACGACCGGGGCCGTACGGTGTCTCTGACGACCGTCACCGACGCCGCCGGCAACTACAGCTTCAGCCGGCTGCGGCCGGGCCAGTACACCCTGACGGAAACACAGCCGGCCAACTACGCGGACGGCGCGGAAACCTTGGGCAGCCTCGGCGGGTGTTTGGGCGTTGACGACGTGATCAGCCTCATCACGCTGAAGGCCAACGACAAGGGCGTGGGGTACAACTTCGGGGAACTGTCGATCACCGACGGCGGCCCGCCGACGTAATCGGGAGAAGAACGAAAGCCCGTTTCGCCGGGCGGGGCGGGAGCCGTGCTGAATTCGGGGGACATCGTCGCCGCGCTCAACCTCGGGGACGTGGTGATCGACACGAAACTTCCCGGCGACGCCGGGAACATCACGTGGGCGCGGAACGCAAGCGCGTCCCCCTTTAACGCCGGCGCCATCTTGAACGACCGGACGCGGACGTTCCACACGGCCAGCAACAACGGCTCGCGGACGGCGCGCGCCCTCGAATAGCTGGAAGCCATCGTCGTTCGCCAGAACAGTCAATTCAATTGGCTGGGAGCTATTCTTGGGCGCCGGCCGTCCCGCTCGGCTCGCGGGACCTACATGCGGTCGCCTTCCTCGCTGCGCTCGGCTCCGAAGACCATCAATCGCTAAAATACTCCCGCGCCTCCGTCACCGCTTCCCGAGCCATCCCCATGAAACGCCTCTCCCTCCTGCTCACCCTCTTAATCACCGGCACCCTCGCCGCCCAATCCAAGAGCCGGGACCGCGGGCGGTTCAGCATTCAGGGGTCGGCCCCCACCGTGCTGGCCGTGGACGGCACCGGCAAGTACGTCCTGGGGGCGTTCGACTCCGGGCAGGCGTGCGTGTGGCCGATGGAGCAGAAAGTCGTCCACCTCTTCGGGTTCCAGTTCGACCAGAAGTACGACGCCAAAACGGCCCCGGCCCGCAAGGCGCCGGCCGTCACCGGCGGGACGTTCTTGCCGGACGGCAAGACGTTCCTGCTCTCGGGGGCGGACGGGACCGTGAAGTTCTTCGACACGCTGGCCGCCCGCAAGCACCACGAGGAGTGCGAGAAGAACAACGGCGACCCCAAGCCCGCCAGCCCGGCGCCCGTGAAGACGATCAGCGCCCACTTGGCCAATTCCGTCGTGGCCGTCAGCCTGGCGGCCGACGGCAAGACGCTGCTGACGGCCGGGTCGGACAACGTCATCAAAGTGTGGGACGTGGAAGAGGCGAAACTGCTGCACACGGTCAAAGACGTCCACGGCGTCGGCGGCATCAAGGCCATCCTCTTCGCCCCAGACAGCAAGCGCTTCGCCACCGCCGGCGCGGACAAGTCCGCGAAACTCTGGGAACTCGACGGCGCCCCGCCCAAGATGCTCTTCAAGCTGGAAGGCCACGAGGGGGCCGTCAACTCCGTCAGCTTTTCCCCCGACGGCAAGCGGCTCGCCACCGGCAGCGGCGTCCCCAAGAAGTCCGGCAGCGTCCGCGTGTGGGACACGGAGACCGGAAAAGTCGATTACAAGCTGGAAGGCCCGCAGGACGCCGTCACCGCCGTCCTGTTCTCGACCAAGGGGGACTACCTGGCCGCCGGCGGCCTCGACCTGAAAATCCTCGTCTTCACCGTGGCCGACAAGATGGTGAAGTACACCGACGACCACTCCGAGGCCCCGAAGGGCTTCATGAACACGCCCGACGGCAACATGTTCGGCATCTGGAGCAAGGGGTCGCTGCGGTGGTTCAGCGGGCTGGGGAAGTGAATGCAGAAAGGTCTTCAAATATAAATGCAGGAGAAAAAGCCATGTCTGGCGTTATCATGTCCGAGCCAGATTCGTTGGGTTTGGGCGTCGACGATCTCTTCCGGATTAGCCCCTTCTTGTATGATCGCATGGTGGCCAGTCTCGTCCTGACGGACGAGGATCGCGTGGAATTGATCGATGGCTTCTTGGTGAACAAAATGCCTTCCTATCCCCGCCACGCCGCCCGACTTCAAGTTATTGTCCCCGCGCTACAAAATTTGCTTCCGGTAGGTTGGAGTCTCCGCGCCAAGTCCGAGATTACATTGCCTGCCAGCGCGCCAGAGCCGGATATCGCCGTCGTGCGCGGGTCATGGAGGACTTATTTTGGACATCACCCACGTCCCGCTGAGATCGGCCTGGTAATCGAAATCGCCGACAACTCTATCCGATATTATCGCGTGGGCAGATTGGCCATCTACGCCGAGGCCGGACTGCCCGTTTATTGGATTGTGAATTCGGCAGACCGCGTCGTGGAAGTGTACACCCGGCCGAACGCGGCCGAGCGGCGGTACGAGGAGCGCGTCGATGTCCCGGCGGGGGAGTCGGTTCCCCTGATCTTGGACGGCGTCGAAGTCGCCCGCCTTCCCCTCAGCGAGTTCATGCCATGATGCGCATCGGCGAATTCGAGGTCAGCCCCGAGGCCGTCGAACTGGTCCCGGAGAGCCTGGCCCGTGAGAATTATGTTCTCCCACTGCGGTACACGCCAGCAACTCGCCGATTGGAAATCGCAATACCGGACACGGGCGACGGGAACCGGGACGTCGTCGAAAAGTTGGCGTTCATCCTCGGCATTGGCATCGACGTCCGGTTCGCGGACATCGCAGTATTGCGCGAGGCTGTAGACACGGTGTACTGGATGCCGTGGACTCGTGTGACGCGGTGCCGCACCCGGATCGCCAAGCCGTGCGACCGCCGTTGGCTAGAGTTGACGGAAACGTCCTCCCCCGACCGGCGGCTATGCCTGGCGTGCGATAAACTCGTCCACTTGTGCCGCACGGATGAAGAAGCGGTCCGGCACGCCATCCTGGGCAACTGTGTCGCCCTGCTCGCCCGCTCCGAGACGGAGAGCATGGATTCCGGACTGATCGAATTCGTGGACGAGCCGGCCCCGAACCCCGGTCCTATGCCTCCTGTCCGCTGAAGAATTCAACAGGGCGGCCGAGGAGAAACAACGATGGCGACAGACGTGGTCAAAGCGAGCAAATTTTTGAGCTTGGTGCTGCGGCACAAGCCGGAAGAAATCGGGCTGACGCTGGACGAAAACGGCTGGGCCGACGTGGACGAGTTGATCCGCCGCGCCAACGTCGGCGGGCGCGCGTTATCCCGACCCCTCTTGGAGCGGGTCGTCGCGGAGAACGACAAGAAGCGGTTCGCGTTCAGCGAAGACGGCCAGCGCATCCGGGCCAGCCAAGGGCACTCGGTCGAGGTCGATCTGGCCCTCCCGCCGGCCGAGCCGCCCGCGGTCCTGTATCACGGGACGGCCACGCGCTTCCTCGACTCCATCCGCGCCGACGGCTTGAACGCCGGGGGGCGGCAACACCTCCACCTCTCCCCGGACATCCCGACGGCCGTCGCCGTCGGCCGCCGCCACGGCACGCCCGTGGTCCTGACCGTCCGGGCGCAAGCCATGTCGGCCGCCGGCCGGCCTTTCTTCCTGTCCACGAACGGCGTGTGGCTGACGGACTTCGTGCCGGCCGTGTACATTGAGTTTCCCGACGCCTGAACGTCTTGGGAAAGAATTGGCCGCCCGCCAAACGCCTCTTTCATTGCGTTGGCTTCCAAACCACTCACCGCTTGATCGCCTTCGGCATCTCCCCCACGCCGTGCGGCCAGTCCACCGGGGCGTAGGCGATTTTCAGGTGCGGGGTTTCGACGCGCTTGCCGCCGGCGTGGCGGCTGGCCATGACGGCGTCGAGAATGCCCGTGGTCAGCAGGGTGCGCTCGACCGGGTAGGGGGCGTGACCCGTGCGCACCATGAACTCGACGCCGCGGAGTTGTTGCGTGAAGTGGGCGAACGGGTCGTTGTTTTGCAGGAAGAACTTGCAACTGACCGGCTTCGCTTCCCCTTTCAGTTTGCCGGCGAAGATGAACGCCCCGCCGTCGCCCTCCCCCTCGTGGACGTAGCCGTTCAGAACGGCGACGGCCCCCTTGAAGCCGTCGCGGTACTCGATGAGCCAGACGGCCGCGTCGGTCGCCTTGGCCGTCACCGCCCGGTAGTCGCCGGTCGCGTGGGCGATCAGGTGTTTCAGCGTCTCTTCCAGCAAGTCGCGGGAGAAGGCCCCGGCGTCACACTCTTTCCACATCGCCTCCCCGGTGACGACGCGCACGGCCGCCACGCCGGTCTCGCCGCCGGCCCGGTGCTCGGCCATGCACTGCAACCCCTCGAGGGCGTGGAAGCCGTAGGCCTCCGCCGGCCCGTACCCGAGGACGACGGCCTCCGTCAGCGGCGAATTCTTCGGCAAGGTCAGGTCCGGCTTGCGCCACGTCACGGGGACCGACGACCCGGCCAGCAGCGGCACGCCCAACTCCCGCGCCCGGTCGTACATCCACTTGGCGTCCACCCACGTCGCCGCCAAGTGCTTGTCGTTGAACACGGGCGCCGTCTGCTTCGTGCGCTCAAACGTCTTGCACGCCTCTTCAAAGAACCGCCGCCGCGGGTACAGGATTTGGCCGACGGCGTTGGTCGGGTAGTCCCCGTGCTCGCCGATGTCCAACACCCCGGCGACGGCCAACTTCCCCGTGCCGAGCGTCAGCGCCTCGTCGATGGACGCGCAGAGTTTGAAGCCGTGCTTCTTGGCCAAGTCCCGGCTCATGTCGTTCTTGGGGAACTGGTCCACGTACATCGACACGACCTTGAGCGGCAACAGGTTCTTGCCGTCGTAGACCGGCCCTTCGAGGAGCTTGCCGACGATCACGTCCGCGTGGGAGTGCCGCCGGTACTCGGTGATGATCGCCGCCACGGGCGGGGGGTCGGGCATGAGAGGACACGCAAGAGGGGAGCGTCGGGCGTCAATAAATGATCGGAACGGGATATTGCGTGACGAGTTTGTCGGCCGACACGAGGAATGCGTTCTCGACCACCGTTTGGGCGATAATGATCCGATCGAACGGGTCTTTATGCAAGAGAGGCAGGTGTTCGATTGCCAAGACGTGATCGAAGGCGATGTCCAGAAACGTCATGCCGTTGGCCAACTGTCTGCTGATGATTTCAGGCAGCGGACGGTTGAGGGTCAACCGCCCCGTCGGCAACTTGATGAGGATCTCCCATAGACTGGCCACGCTGACGAGAACTTCGTTGTTCGGGTCGGCAATGGCTGCGTGGGCGACTGGCGAGAGCAGATGCGGCTCGCTGTCAGTCCAGATGAAGATGTGGGTGTCCAGCAACAGCTTCACGACTCGCCCAGCCAAAACTCGTCCGGCAACGGGTCATTGAAGTTTGGGGCCATAATCATTGCCCCAGGGTTGAGCCCCATGGTTCGAGGCTTGCGGGCGGCGCACGGGACGAGCCGGACCTTCGGCACGTCGCCGTCCGCCAAGATCACGTCCTCCCCGTTGGCCGCCCGCTCCAAGGCTTCCCCCATCCGGTCGGCGAACTCCCGGATGTCAATTGTTAACGGCATGATGAATCCTCGGACTCGTTTCCCATTCCGTTAGTCTACCAGATCACACCGTCGGCTCGAACCCCTTGGCGTACTCCCGCGACCAGTGGCCGGCGGCTTCCTTGTCGTCCTGGATCGTCCCGGTCTTCGGGTCGATGTGCAGGGTGCGGCCGACGCGGTAGGAGATGTTTCCCAAGTGGCACAACAACGTACTCTTGTGCCCTTCGGCGATCTCGCTGTTCAGCGGCGTGTCGGTCGTGACGGCCGAGAGGAAGTTGTTCAGGTGGGCGTTGAGGCCGCCAGCCTTTTCAACTTTCCGCACCTCGGCGCCCTTGAGGTCGTGGACGGTGAGGCCGTTGTCGCGGACGATCATGCTCCCCTTGTCCCCGTAAAAGACGCTCTCCCAACTGGACTTGCCGGGGGCGTTCACGCAACTGAGGCACTCCCAGGTGATGCTCTTGCGGTCGGGGAAGTCGAACGTCACCGTGTTCGTATCCGGCGTCTCCTGATCGTCCGTGAACTGGTAACGGCCGCCGGTAGACGTGACGCGCGTCGGGTACTCCACGCCGAGGCCCCACCGGCACACGTCGATGGAGTGGATGCCGTTGTTGCCGAGTTCGCCGTTGCCCCAGTTCCAGAACCAGTGCCAGTTGTAGTGCAGGAAGTTCGGCCGGAACGGCTTGGCCGGGGCCGGCCCCTGCCAGAGGGCGTAGTCCAGCCCCTTCGGCACGTCGCCCGGCTTGGCGGTCCCGATGCTCCCCCGCGTGGCGTAGTACCACGACTTGGCCAGGTACGCCCGGCCGATGGCGCCTTCCTTCAAGAGCTTGACGGCCTCCAGGTACACGTCGAAACTCCGCCGCTGGTTGCCCATCTGGACGTGCCGCTTGTGCTTGCGGGCCGCGGCGACGAGCAGTTCCCCCTCGCGCGGGTTGAAGCTGCACGGCTTCTCCACGTAGACGTGCTTGCCGGCCGCGCACGCGAGGATCGCCGCCGGGGCGTGCCAGTGGTTCGGCGTGGTGACGATGACGGCCTGCACGTCCTTCGAGTCCAGCGCCGTGCGGAAGTCGTTGACGGCCGTCGGCTCCTGGTTCAGTTCCGTCTTGGCGGCGGCGGCCAGCTTCTCCCGGCGGCCGACGTCCGGGTCGGCGACGAATACAAGGCGCGTCTTCAACTTGCCGTAGGCCCGCAGCAGCTCGTTCCCTCGCCCGCCGCACCCGACGATGGCGATCGGGACGGCGTCCGGCTCGATGGCCCGCGCCGGGTTGGCGAACGCGGCGGCCGCGGCCGCGGAGGCGAGAAACGTGCGACGGTTGACGGGGTCCATGAGGGTTCTCGTGCGGTGGGATGGTGAGGGAAGTGTACCGCGCGGCGGGGCGCGTGCGGAACAGAAAAGGCATTCACCACAAAGTCACGAAGGCCACACAAAGAAACACAAAGAAGCAGAAAGAAGATTATTCTCCGGCTCCTTTGTGTTTCTTTGT
>JAYUGD010001056.1:0-3225 GCA_043767785.1 Zavarzinella sp.
GCTGGCTTTGGTCACGATATAGCCGTCCGCCGTGACGACGGCCCCGAGGGCCGCTTGCTTGCCGTCCACGAGGACGGCCACGGTGCTCTTCGCCGGCTTCTCGACGGCGGGCTTAAACGCCGAGAGGAGCTGCGGCGTGGACTTGAGGGCCGGGCCTCCGCCGCGCTGGGCTGTGCCGACGCCGGCAATCAGGAGGGCCAAAGCGGCGGTCAAAAGGGTGCGTTTGAACATGGGTCCGCTACAGGGAAATTAGGGAAGGATGAACGACGCCGCCGGCACATCTCAACGCTTGCCGAGCGTCACTTTGATTTCCTTGGTCTCGTCTCCGCGCTTCACGAGGAGTGTGACTTCGTCGCCCGGCTTCTTCATGTACATGAACTTCTTCATCTCTTCGTAGCTCTTCACGTCCTTGCCGGAGAACTTCAGGACCACGTCCCCGGCCTTGAGGCCCGCCTTGTCGGCCGGGGCGTTCGGCGTGATCGCCCCGAGTTTGCAGTCCTTCGCGTCCGGGTCAGCGCTGACGCCAAGGTACACGTCGGACTCGCCGATGGTGGCCCCCTGCACCAGTTGCTCCCACGTGTCCTTGAAGGTGCCGATGGGGACGTGCATGTTGTCGGTGATGAAGTTGCCGATGCGGCTATGGATGCCGATCACGCGGCCCTTCATGTCGAACAGCGGGCCGCCGGAGTCCCCGCCGACGAGGGCGTTGTCCGTCCGCAGGACGCGGTCATTGACGATGCCCAGCTTGCCGACCCGCACGACCGGGGACCGGCCTTGCTTGAACCCGCCGGGGTGGCCGATGGCGATGCTCCATTGGCCGACCTTCAGATCCTTGAACTCCCCCATCTCGGCGTAGGGCCAATCGCCCGGCGTCGTAATCTTGGCCATGCCGCTGTCAATGGCCCGGTTGACGCCGAGCGTCTTGCCCTTCACAATGCGGCCGTCGTGCAGGACGATGCTAATCTCTTGCCCCGGCGTGCCGGACACGTGACCGGCCGTGAGGATTAAGCCGTCCTTGCTGACGATCACCCCGCTGCCGGACGCCGGCCCGACGCGGAGGCAGACGGTGCAGGGGATGACCTTGTCGATGACGGCTTTGGTCTGCGTCTGGAAGGCCTTCAAGTCCTCAATCGTCTCGGGGGCGGGCTTGGCGACGACGGGGGGCGGGTCGGGAATGGTCGTATTGACCGGGTCCGCGGTGGCCGCGCTGCCGATGAGCAGCGTAGCGGCCAAGGCGAGGACACGTCGGCGGGACATGCAGCGCTCCTTGGAGGAAGGCAGGGTCAGCGGGTCACACAGGGCAAGCACGGGTCGGGGTTTTCACCCGCGGGAGAGCGTTGTCCCCGCCATCTTGGAGTTGAGCGCGAGCCTTCTGGATTCGCCCAACCGGCCCAAGATGAGAAGAACAAATGAAGATCCGTTTCCGGCATTCTATCCCAAGTGTCGGCCGATTCACAATGGCCAACCCACCCCTAATGCGATTTCTTGCAATCTCGTCACCTCCGCGATGCCGGCTTTGCCGAGGTCGATCAGCCGGTACAACTGATCGGCCGTGAACGTCGCCTCCTCGCCGGCCCCTTGCACTTCGATGAACTTGCCGGAGCCGGTCATCACCAGGTTCATGTCCACGTCGGCGTCCCGGTCCTCAACGTATTCCAAGTCCAACCGCTCTTCGTCGCCGAGCAAGCCGACGCTGATGGCGGCCACGCTGTCCGTCACGATCTGCTTGGCCGGCCCCACCACGTCGCGGTGCTTGTGCAAGGCTTGGGCGAGGGCGACGAACGCCCCGTTGATGGCGGCCGTGCGGGTGCCACCGTCGGCTTCTAGCACGTCGCAATCCAACCACAGCGTGCGCTCTCCGAGTTTCGAGAGATCGACGACGGCCCGCAGACTGCGGCCGATGAGCCGTTGAATCTCCACGGCCCGACCATCGACCTTGCCCCCCTTGTCCCGCGGCTTGCGGCCGAGCGTGGACCCCGGCAACATGCCGTACTCGGCTGTCAGCCAACCCGTCCCTTTGCCGACCAGGAACGGCGGGACGGCCATTTCCAAACTGCACGTGCAAAGAACGACGGTCATCCCCGACCGGACCAACACGCTCCCGGCCGCTTGTTTGGTGAAGCCGAGTTCAAAGGTGAGCGGACGAAGTTGATTGGTGGCACGGTCGCGGGGGCGCATGGCGGGAATCCGGTGGAAGGGGGAGTAAGCGTTTGGCCATCGTATGGCCAAAGGGATCAACTCGCCACGCACCGGCCGCGTTGCCGAACCGCCCGCCATTTCAGCGGACACGCCTAACCGGCCGCCGATTGGTCGCGTACCATGACATCATCTCCCAGCGAGCGAATCGGGTAAAGCCAATGGCGATCAACGCGGTCTGTCCGTCGTGTGGGAATGTGCATCAACTCGCGGACACCTTCTCGTTTAAGACAGTCGAGTGCAGCCAGTGCGGCACGGTCTTCCCGACGCCGGGCAAAAAGGCCCCGCCGCCCCTCCCCCCCGAATTCAACGCCGCCCCGAAGCCCATTGCAACTCCCGCCCCCGAAAAAAAGGGCGGCCCGCCGGCGCTCCCGCCCGGATTCATCCCTCCGGCGGCCGTCTCGAAGGCAACACCGTCGCCCGCCGTCAGCGGTGATTATGAAGTGTTGCCGGACGAAGACGACGAGCCGGCGCCCGCCCCGGCGGAGAAGTGGGAAGTCATCGAGGACGAAGAAGCGGACGAGCCGCGGCCGAAGACAAAGCCGAAAGCCACGCCGAAAGAGCAATTTGCCTACGAAGGCGACGAAGCCGATGAGGAACAAGAAGACGAGCGGCCACAACGCCGCCGCCTGGACTCTGACGACGAGGGCGAGGACGAGCCGCGGCCGAAGTCCAAGATGCCGATGCTGCTCGGACTGGCCGCCGTGCTCATGTTCGTGATCGGCGGCGGGGCCGCCGCCATGTACTTTTTCGTATTGAAAGACGACGAACCCGTCGTGGCGGAAAAGCCCCTCGACAACGACGCGGCCACGAAGAACGTCCCCCCGATCGAACCGAATGTGATTCCGACCGTCGAGCCGAAAAAGGAACCCAAAGAAGCACCGAAGGTCGAACCCAAAGAAGAGCCGAAGGAAGAACCGAAAGAACAGCCAAAGGTCGAACCCAAGGTCGAGCCGAAAAAAGAGCCTAAGAAAGAACCGAAAGAAGAGCCGAAGAAGGAGCCGCCATTCGCATCGGGGGCGGTATTGG
>JAYUGD010001057.1:0-3216 GCA_043767785.1 Zavarzinella sp.
GGCGTCGGGTGGCGCGCTCAAGCCAATCACCCGACGCCTGACAGCGTCGGCTCGCCAAAACCGGCCGTCCGCACTTGCTAGGATTAAATCCACATGCCCCTCACCGTCACGCACATCGACCACTGCTCCGTCATCGTCACGGACGTGGCGGCCGCCCGCCGCTTTTACGGGGAGCAACTCGGCCTGCGCGAGATCCCGGCCCCGAAGGAGTTCGACTTCGTCGCCGTCTGGTACGACCTCGGCGGCACGTACCTGCACCTGTTGCAGAAGCCGGCGCGGGACACCGTCAGCCCGCGGCACTTCTGCCTGCACGTCGCGGACATCGCCGCCGCCCGCGATCATGTGACGGCCCAAGGCTTGGCGCTGGACGAGACGGTGAAGATCGCGGCGGCCGACCGCTTCTTCGTCCGCGACCCGGACGGGAACCGCATTGAGATTCTCCAGTGGGTGCGAAAATACGACCCGGCGGCCGACGGGAAGTACCAAGTCTGAGCCGGTTCCTTATCATGTGGTGAAGCCCCGTCGACTCCACCCGAGAACTTCATGCGGAATGCCTCTTCCGTCGCCGACGAGTTGCGGAAACTTCAGGCGAACGTGGCGTCCGTCGTTCTCGGCAAGCCGGAGGTGATCCGGCAGGCCGTCGTCGCCCTGTTGGCCGACGGCCACTTGCTGCTCGAAGACGTGCCGGGCGTCGGCAAGACGCTGCTCGCCAAGGCGATGGCCAAGAGCATCGACTGCTCCTTCCGCCGCATCCAGTTCACGCCCGATTTGCTCCCCGCCGACTTGCTGGGCACCAGCGTGTTCCACCAGCCGAGCGGGGAGTTCCGCTTCCAGGCCGGGCCGCTGTTCGCCCAAGTCGTCCTCGCGGACGAGGTGAACCGGGCGACGCCGCGCACGCAGTCGGCGCTTCTGGAAGCGATGGGCGAGCGGCAAGTGTCCCTCGACGGCGAGACGCGCCCCCTCGGGCCGCCGTTCTTCGTCATCGCCACGCAAAACCCGTATGAGTTCGAGGGAACGTACCCGCTGCCGGAAAGCCAGCTCGACCGCTTCATCCTGCGCACGAGCGTCGGCTACCCGAACCGCGAAGCCGAGCGGGACTTGCTGAAGCAACACCGCGAAGGCGAGCCGGTCGATCACCTGAAGCCCGTGCTGCACGCCTCGGACGTGGTGCGGCTGCAAGAAATCGTGCGGGCCGTCACGGTGGCCGACTCCATCGCGGACTACGTGTTGGACATCGTCGAGGCGACCCGCGCCCGGCCGGACGTGACCCTCGGCGCCAGCACGCGGGCGGCCATCGGCTTCTACCGGGCGACGCAAGCCGCCGCCCTGCTCGACGGCCGCGACTTCGTGACGCCGGACGACGTGCGCGCGCTCGCCGTCCCGGCCCTCGCCCACCGGATCATCGCCCGCGCGTCCGGCCTCGCCGGCACCGGGGACGCCGCCAGCGAAGCGGTGCGGGACGTGGTGCGGAAACTGCCCGTACCGGCGTGAGAGGGTCCGAGCGACAACCGTTTAGCCGCGACGCGACGCTTCGGAGTGGAGCGCGGGGCCGGAATACAGAAAAGACATTTTTTAGCCACGGATCGAACACGGATGAAACACGGATAAAGACAGAAGGCAGAAAGCAGTTCCAAAACCGGATGAAAGGCACGGATGAGACACGGAACAGACAGCCGTTGGTGTCTTGTCCGTGTCGCATCTCGGTTTTCATCCGTCTTCGGTTTTAGAACTGCCTTTCGGCATTCGGTTTTTGTCTTTATCCGTGTTTCGTCCGTGTTCGATCCGTGGCTAAAAATGTCTTTTCTGGCCCCGGCCCGCGCTCCACTCCGAAGCGTCGCGTCGCGGCTAAACGGCCGCTGAATCGGTCAGTCTTTCTTCGCCGGCCGCACTGACCCGTACTCGAACGGCGTGTCCCCCTCTAAGGTCTTCACGCGCACGGCCCGGCGGCCTTCCAGCACCTCGGTCAGCATCGGCAGGACGTGGGCCTTGCGCCAGCCGTGGGCGAAGCCGCAGGAGTCCGGCAGTGGCTCCTTGTTGGCCGTGGCCCGGACGAGTTCCTTCACGTCGGACACGGTGGCGACCAAGCCTTGCGTCAACTTCTCCCGGCCGCACCAGTCGGCCAGCACGACGTTGACCAGTTGCGAGACGAGTTGCACGCCCGGCGAGTCGTTCTCGCGCTCGATCTCGGCCGGCCACGAAGTTTTCGGGGACTCCAAGGCCGCGGTGACGGCGTCCAGAATGTTCCCGGCCTCGGACGCATACACGCCGCGCAGGCTCAGCACGTCGCTCTCGGACTTCGGGGGCCGGCGGGCGAGTTCCAGCAGCAGGTCGTCGCGCAGGACGGTGCGGACCGGGCGGTTGCGGCGCGTGGCCGCGTCCTCGCGCCACCCGAACACCGCCCGCAGCACGGCCAACTCCCGGCTGTCGAGGCTGCCGGCCCCCTTGATCCGGCGCCACCGCTCGGCCTCGCTCGGCTCCTTCACGGCCCGCGTGATGAAGTCGTCGAATTCTTCCTGCGCCCACGCCGTCCGGCCCAGTTTGGTCAGCCCCGTGTCGATCTTCTTCCAGATGGCCAACAAGTCGCGCACGTCGTTGTAGGCGTAGGCGATTTGCTCGCGCGTCAGCGGCCGCCGGCGCCAGTCCGTCAGCGTCTCGCCCTTGTCCAGCCGCTTGCGCAGGGCGAACTGCACCAAGGCCCCGTACCCCATCGGGTAGCCGTACCCGAGCAGGCCGGCGGCGATCTGCAAGTCGTACATGCGGCCGAGCGGTTGCCCGGTCGCCTGCCGGCAGATGCGCACTTCCTCCCGCCCGGCGTGGACCACGACAATCCGCTTCGGGTCGGTGAGCAAGGCCCAGAATTCGTCGAGCGGCCCGCACACGAACGGGTCAATGACGTACAGGGCCTTCAACGTGGCGATCTGAATCAGGCACAAGTGCGGGATGTACGTGTCTTCCCCGACGAACTCGGTGTCGAACCCGATCGGGGAGTGTTGGGCGATGTCGTCGCAGCACGCCCGCAATTGCTCGGGTGTGAGGACGTGGTGTTCGGGAAGCGATTTAGGCATCAAAGCAATTTATCACATGGATGGGAAGTGTCACCCGGTCAGGGGGTTGGGGCGGCGATTCGGGGCGGCGGCAGGGTTCTCCCAATCGGATCAAGCTCCCCAGGCGGAATTCGTGACGCCGCCGGGAGCGCCGACCGCCGGGAGCGCCGAC
>JAYUGD010001058.1:0-3211 GCA_043767785.1 Zavarzinella sp.
CGCCGGTCCAACGACCGGCGCCCCGTTGGGGCCAAGAAGATTGAGGTGGCGGTCACCGACCAGGGGCGGAAGCCGCCCCTGGCTATTCTCCTGCGCCCCGTTGGGGCGAAAACAAAAGACGCCGTGTCATCTCCAATTCACTGTGACAAAGTAGTCCCGCCCTCGACCTCGAACGTCTTGGTCTTGGGGAAGTACTTGATGCGCTCGCCCTGGATCTTCTCGTCGCGGATGCCTTGGCCCTTTTGGCGGTGGACTTCGGCCGGGTTGTCCTTGGTGCCGTAGAAGATCATGACGCCCTTGAGTTCGCTGTAGCTCACCCAGTCCGCGTCCCCGAAGAACTCCCCCTGTTTGCGGACGCGCACGTTGCCGCGGGCGATCATCTCCTGGTACGACACGTCCACGTCCTTCATGTCCTTGCCGACGGGCTTCTTCTCCTTCTGCACGGTGGTGAACACTTCGAGCTGGTCGCGGGCCTCCAGATACGTGGCCCCCTTGGGGATGCCGTCCTGCCGGACGTCCACCGGCAGCAGCGGCGTGTCGGCCGGCAGGTTCACCACTTTGATGTTGCTGAAGAAGATGGCCCGCTTGCGGAAGTCGTTGGCCTGCATCTTGCCGCCGAACTGCACGACGGTCAGCTTCATCTCCTGGTCGTCGCGCAGCTCGCTCTTCTTGGGGGGCGGGGCGTCCTTCTTCGGCGGGGCGTCCTTCGGCGGCTCGGGGGCGTCGTCCTTCGTGCCGGGCTGCCAGATGCGCACCACGCCGGGCAGCGTCTCGGACGACGTGGCCGTCATCAGGTGGGCCGTCTTGCCCGGCCCGGCCGGGCTGTTGACGGACATCACCTCCGGGGCGTCGACGCGCTGGTACTTCACCAGTTTGCCGTCCTCCTTGGTCTCCTCGATCACGACCACCGGCGGCGGCCGCTTCGGCCGGGGCGTGTCGTCGTCCTTCGGGACGTTGAAGCACATGATGGTGTCGATCTTCGGGTTCTCGTCCTCCTTCGCGCCCCCCTTCGGCTTCGGGGCCTTGTTCTGGTCCCGCGCCGCCTGATTCAGGTGCAGCGGGCGGTCGAGGATCACGTGCATCCACTCGCACTTGAGCTTCGACGGGTCCTGGTACGCCAGCACGTTGCCGTGGTAGAACACGTCCTTCTCGGCCCCGTAGAAGTCCATTTTCCGCTTCCAGAAGATGGTGACCAACTGCGGCTTCTCCAGCTTCTTCCCCTCCAAGGTGGAGGCGCTGAGCATCTCCATGCTCCCCTCGCCCTTGATGAAGGCGGTGTCGGTCCGCTGGTCGATGATGATGTCGAAGCCGAACATGGTCAGTTGGTCGGCCCGGACGGCGCCGGGCTTGGCCGGGTTGGCCGGGTCGGCGGTCACGTACAGGTAATTCCCCGCGGCGTACGCCTTCATGTCCACGGTCTTGCCGTTGATGTCCGTCCCCTGCTCGCCGGGGTTGGCCGGATCCTGGTGGATGTCCACGTCTTCCTCGGCGTGGGCGCGGTCGAGTTCCGTGTGCCCCTGCGGGTCACGGTTCACCCACGTCTCGATCGTCTTGGCGACCACGATCAGCGGCCGCTTCTTCGGCGGGGGCGGGGGCGCGTCCGTCTTGGCGGGCGGCGCGGGCGGGCCGTCGCCCTTCGCCATCGGCCCCGCCTTGGGGTCCTCTTTCTTCGGCTCCTCTTTCTTCGGCTCCTCTTTCTTGGGCGGCTTGGTGAGGACGGGGACGTCCTTGAACCACACGTTGAGGTAGTCCGCGCGCTTCACGACCACGTCCGGCGTCGTGCTGGTGACGTCCCCGGTCGCCTCCATGCGGTGCGGCTTCGCGTTCTTCGTGGCGTCGTCCTTGCCCGGTTCCTTCTTGGCCACGTCCTTCTTCTCAGGCTCCTTCTTGGCCACATCCTTCTTCGGGTCGGCCTTCGGGTCCGTTTTCGGGCTGGGAATCAGCCACACCTTGAGTTGGTTGGCTTGGACGCGCTGCGCCGAGCCGTCGGCGGCCCGGTCGAGGAAGACGGCCGGGCCGCCGCCCGGCTTGCCGGTGAACGTCATCAGGTCGAACGGCTTGCCGTTCTCGACCGTCTTGGTGTACACGAGCCGGTCGCCCCACGTCGCCTGCTTCACGTACTCGCCGGACTTCGGGTCCACCTCGCCCATGCCCAACGAGCCGGGGCCGAAGACGTGGGCCTGCGTCACCTGGTTGTTTTCCGAGAACATGTGCAGCTCGGACCCTTGGATCAGGTTGCCGTCCTTTACGGCCTGCACCTTTTGGACGGCGTTGCCCTTCAGGATGGTCATCTTGGCGGCCGTGTCGTGGACCAGTTCCGTGCCGATGGCCTGCAAGTTGTCCGCGTCCGACGTGATGACGACGGTCTCGCCCCACGCGCGCATCAGTTTGATTTCCATGCCGCCGCCCCCCTCCTCGGCGTCGGCCGCCTTTTTCGGGGGCGGGGCGCCGTCCTTGCCCTTCGCGGGCGGGGGCGGGGTCTTGCGCTGGAAGTAGACGTCCAGATACTCGCAGTCGAGCAGGTCTTGGCCGGCTTGTTGGCTGATGCGGGCGACGGTGACGTGCTCCACGAGGCCCGGCTTCTGGACGGCCGGCTTTTCGAAGTGGGCCAACTCCTTCTTCATGTCGTGGGTGAACGGCCCGTTCGTCTTGACGACGAGCAGCCGCTTCTCGGGCGCCGGCGCCGGCGCGGTCTTCGCCGCCGGCTTGGGGCCGTCCTTCGCCGCCGGCTTCGGCTCGTCCGTCGCCACTTCCTTCGGCCCGTCCTTGCCCACTTCTCGCGGCGGGGGGAGGGGGTCTTTCTTCTTCGGCGGCTGGCCGGTGAGGTCGGCGCCGTCTTCGAGCCACAGGTTCATTTCGACGTTGGTGTCCAACACCAGCAAGTCGATGCCGGGGCCGGACGACGCCTTCGCGTCTTTCTTGGCGGGCGGCGGGGGCGGGGGCGCGCCGTCCTTCTTGGGCGCGGCCTTCGGGTCTTCGGCGAGGTAAATTTTCATGCCGAGGCCGGTGACGGTCGGGACGCGCGGCGTGCGGCGGTCCGGCTTCGGGAAGCCGGTGTTCTGGTGGTCGGTCATCTGGACGGCATTCTGCGTCGTGATGTGCGGCAGGCCGGGCTTCGGCTCCGCGACGTAGTACACCGGGCCGGGGGTGAGGACTTCCCAGTCGTCGTTGTCGTCCAGCGTCTTGCGGTTGTTGTTGAGCTGCACGCGCC
>JAYUGD010001059.1:0-3210 GCA_043767785.1 Zavarzinella sp.
GTAAGCCCGACGTGTCTCGTCTTGAAGCAGACACGTCGGGCTTACGCCTCGACGCTCGCCAAGCCGGTTTTCCAATCCGCAATCCGCAATCCGCAATCAAAAGTCAGTTCGAGTAAAACACCGTCGATTCTTCCTTCACCACCGGCTGCTTGAGCTGGTCGCACGACAGTTGCACCTTGCAGCGCAGGTCGCCGGCCGTCGTCCCCTTGGCCTTGAGCCGCAGCACCACGTCGGCCTTTACCGCCAGTCGCGGGACGGCCTCGAACGTCACCGTCTGACCCGCGGAGGCGTGCTTCACCGGCCCCGTCACCGACGTGATTTGCAGGCCCTCGCTGAACGCGGCGGCCAGCCGGATGTTCGTCAGCGGGCACGTCCCCTGGTTGAACACGCGAATTTCGTAAGTCACTTCCTTGTTCACTTCGGCCGGGTTGTCGAGGTTGGCCACCTCGAACGTCACCGCCGGCACGCCGTCCACCTGCACGACGGCCTCGCTCTCGGCCTTTAGCTTCGTCCCGGCCGACTGGGCCAGCGTCCGCACGGCCAGTTTGCCGGCCACGGCCGCCCGCACTTTCAGGGTCACGGTCTTCTTGCCGCCGGCCGCCTGCGGGCCGAGGTTCCACGTCACCGTCCGCGTGCCCGGCTCGTAGTTGCCGGCGTCACTGGCGGATACGAACTCCAACCCCTCGGGGAAGGAGGCCGCCGCCTGCACGCCCGGCGTCGTCGAATTGCCGGGGTTGGTCACTTCCAGCGTGAACGTCGGCTCCCCGCGGACCATCGCCTTGCCGGGGCTGACGAGCCGCAGTTCCAGCATCGGCTGCTGCACCATCGTGTTGCACTTGGTCACGCTCGGCGGGCAGTTGTCGCCGGCCACCGTCAGTTCGCAAATCTGCATCCCCGGCTTGACGGCCTTCGTGAACAGTTGCACCGACCGCGTCTCCCCGGCGGCCAAGCTCGGCAGCTCGGCCTCGACGGCCGTGCCCGTCTGCTGGGCGGCGTGCTGCAAGCCCACGGGAAGGAGAATGTGAATCTTGACCTTGCTGGCGTTGCCCGACCCCTCGTTCTTCACTTGGATGGTGAACGGGGCCTGCTCGCCGAACAGCACGGCCTCCGGGCCGGTGATGCTCGCGGCCAACTTGGGCCGGGTGATCTTGATGACGTTGTTCGTCGCGGCGGTGAAGCTGACTTTAGGGGACGTTTTGAAGTCGTCGTTCCCGACCGGCTTCACGTTCACCTTCATGCGCTTCTCGCCGTTCGGGGCGAGGTCGCCGACGGTCCAGCGCAGCGTGTTCAGGGACACGTCGGCCAGCGGCTCGCCGCCGAGGTAGCGCGTGCCGGCCGGCAGTTCTTCCTCGACGCGGACGGCGGAGACGGGCGTGGTCCCGTTGTTCTTCACCACGATCTCGTAGCTGGTGTCCTTGCCGAGGCCGGCGGCGTCGGGCGTGACCGTCTCGACGCTGACGGCCGGCGTGACGCGGTTGCCCGGCAAGCCCGCGGCCGGGAACAGCGGCGTGAGGCCGGTCGGCAACTCGGGCGCCGGCGCCACGGGCTTGAGTTCAAAGGACGGCAGCTCCGGCGGCTTCTCTCGCTTCGGCGGGGCGACCGGCTCGGGCAGCTTGATCGGGGCCGGCAGCGCGACGGGCTTCGGCGCCGTATCGAGGCCGGGCTTCGGCGGCACGGGCGGCCTGAGTTCCGGGGGCGGCGGCAAGTCGATGATGGGCGAACCCGGCTGCGGCGGCAACGGCGGCAATACCGGGTCGAGGTCGCCGATCAGCAAGTCGGCCGGCTTGGCCGGGACGCCGACGGCGCTCGGCCGGGCCGGCGCGTCTTTGCTGAAGGTGATCGGCTGGAGAACCGGGCCGGGCTGGGCCGTCACGCTGACGAGACTGATCCCCAGCACGGCGATCACGCCCGCGGCCGCGGTGGCCAGGTGAAGTCGTCGCATGGTCCCCATCCCCCTTCGTCCTTGAAGCAAAACTCCGGCCGGCCACTTCCCCCCGGAAGCGGTTGACCGTCCCCCTACCGTCACTCAACCGGCGGCGGGTATTTCACCGCGTTCTTCGCCATCTTGCGGGCGACCGCGTCGCTGACGTCGATGCCCGAATGCACGCCGAACAGCATCACCAGGTTGCACACGTCCGCCAACTCGTCCGCGATGGCCTCCCGCGTTTGCGGGGATTGGCACACGGCGTACGACTCCTCTGGCGTCAGCCACCGGAAGAGGTCGCACAACTCGCCGACTTCGCTGGCGATGGCCATGCAAAGGTTCTTCGGCGAGTGGTACGGCTCCCAGTGGCGCTCGGCCGCGAAGGCGCGGATCGCGTCCTTCAACGACTCCACCGTGGCGGTCGCGTCTGGCATTCGGCCCAACTGTTACTGGTTCGCCCCGGTGAAATGCCCGCGCCAGTTTCCCCCAGGCGCGGGGCGTTCCGTCGAGACTCGCGGGGCTTATAACCGGGGAGGAAGATTTGTCAACCCGAATGCGGGGCTGGATTTGAAGGGTTCAGGCTTCCCCACGCATGGCCATGCGTGGGCTTGGGGTGTCTTTTTTATCGCGCTTGAAGATCTCGAAAACAAGCCGCCCCTCAAAACCACCCCCCAAGCCCACGCATGGCCATGCGTGGGGAGACTCCCCCGCAAGCCAGCGCTTACACGCCGTGGCGACCGGCGGGTTCATTTGCTCCCGGGCAGTGGAACCAAGGCGAGTCGGAAGCCCATCGTGTTGTTTTTGAACGTCCGCGGTCGTGAATCGCGGTGGGCAGAAAGGCAATTGGACTCATCACCCGCCCAACTTCCTCCGACGAATTTCCGCTCTTCCTCCCCAGAGGGGCCAGAATAATTGCACAATTCCCAGACATTCCCGTGCATGTCAAAGAAACCTAATCTGTTTGGCTGATACGAGCCTACTTTGCACGTCCGTCCCGATACACGCGCGGCCAATTCGCCGTCCGGTGAAAAGGTTGCCTGATCTGGCAACAACTCATTCGTCGGTTTGGCTACGTAAAAATCAAACGCGCTATCCAACTGCTCAGTCGGCCGATGATTGCGTTGTTGTCCGTGGTCGCGGCCACGCGGCTGACGTTGCGCGACGCCAGCCGCGACGAGGAGACGGCGAGCCGTCCGGCGACGCAATACGTGGACCGTCGTTATGTGGCGATCCTCTCGGCCTGGCGTTACAAAGAACAGCGTCCTGATCTGACGGTGCGCGAGTTC
>JAYUGD010001060.1:0-8890 GCA_043767785.1 Zavarzinella sp.
GTTGGGCGCACCGGGCATTTCCTTATCATTGGGGGCATGACGCCTCAAACCCTCTTCGACGCCAATCACGCCCACGTCACCCGCCTCGGCTCGGCCGTCGCGTTCGCCGACCTGAATTGGACCGTCACCGCCGGCCAGACGTGGGCCGTCGTCGGCCCGACCGGCGGGGGCAAGACCACGTTGGCCGAGACGCTGCGGGGCCGGTTGCCCGTTTCCGGGGGCGGCATCACTTGGCCCTTCTTGGAGGGGCTTCGGGCCGCCGGCCGGACGATCAACTGGCCGGCGGACGCGGTTCATCTCGTCTCGTTCAAGGAAGAGTCGCGGGCGTTCTCGCACGCGAACCACTACTACCAGCAGCGGTTCAACTTCATCGAGCCGGAAGACGACCTCACCCTGGCCGACTTCTTGCGCGCGGGCGTGACCGCCACGGATGATGAAGTGACGGCCGCCGCCGCCCGGTTTCGCCTCGCCGACAAGCTCCCCCTCTCGCTCATCAAACTCTCGAACGGGCAGACGCGCCGCGCCCGGCTCGCGCGGGCCATGCTCCGCCAGCCGGACTGGCTAATCCTCGACGAGCCGTTCACCGGGTTGGACACCGCCTCGCGGGCCGACCTCGCCGCCTTGCTGGCCGACTTGGTCCGCCGGCTGCCGCTCACGCTCATCACCCGGCCGGAGGCGATCCCGGACTGGGTCACGCACGTCGCCGAGGTGGCCGGCGGGGAACTCCGCTGGCAGGGGCCGAGAGAAGAGTTCTCCGTCACGCCATCGGCAAGCCCCCCGCCTGAGAAAGCCCTTGGACGTCCGTCCAAGGGCTTTCTCGCTGACCCCGTCATCGAATTGCACAATGTCACCGTGGCCCACGGCGGGCAGACGATCCTCGACCAAGTGAACTGGACGGTGCGGGCCGGGGAGCGGTGGGCGTTGCTGGGGCCGAACGGGTCCGGCAAGACGACGCTGTTGAGCCTGATCGCCGGGGACCACCCGCAGGCCTACGCGAACGATGTTCGCCTGTTCGGCCGTCGGCGCGGGTCGGGGGAAAGCATTTGGGACGTGAAGAAGAAGTTGGGGCTGGTGTCCCCGGAAATTCACCTGTACTTCTCGGCCCCGCTGACGGCCCGCGAGACCGTCGCCACCGGGTTCTTTGACGTGATGGCCCACCGGCCGACGACCCCGGAACAAGACGCCGTGATCGCCGAGTTCTTGGACGCCTTCGGCCTCACGGCGCTGGCCGACCGCCCGTTCCGGCGCCTCTCGACCGGGGAGCAACGGCTGGTGTTGCTGGTGCGCGGCTTGGTGAAACGCCCGCCGGTGTTGATCCTGGACGAGCCGTTCCAAGGGCTGGACGCGACTGCCATCGCCGCCGCCCGCCGCTGGCTGGACACGGAACTGGCCCTCGACCAAACGCTGATCTTCGTCACCCACTTGGTCGAAGAACTGCCGACGTGCGTGACGCGGACACTTCGATTGGACGGCGGGCGCGTCATCGATTAGCCGGACGGCGGCAAGCCCGCGGACGGCCGTCCGCGGGCTTGAATTCTCACCAGTTCGTGTAAAAATCCCCGGCCGCGTAGTCGCGGCGGCGGTCAACGAAGGAGCCGCTGATGGGGCTGAGGAACCAGTCCTGGCCGGCGTTGCCCCACAAGTCGTCGATGGCGTTGTCTTCTGTGATCGTCGCGGCCGTCAGGTAATAGCCGCCGTTTAACCCGCCCGACAGGACGCCGCGGAGGTGGTCGATCTTCGCCTGCGGCGAAATGTTCTGGCCCCATTCCAGCCGTAGCAGCCGCATGGCGGTCAGGTCGTCCTCGTAGGCGAGTTTGTTGCCGATCAGGATGTCGTTGTTGTTGCCGCCGGTCAGGCTGTCCACGCCCAGGCCGCCGACGAGAATGTCCATCCCGCCGCCGCCGGTCAGGGTGTCGTTGCCGGCCCCGCCCAACAATACCGAGGTCACGAGGGCGGTCGCGCTCATGGTCAGCGTGTCGTTGCCGTCCCCGCCGTGGAAGGCGACCGCCCGCGGGAACTGGTACGTCGTGCCGCCAATCAGCGCGGACTTCGACTCGATCGTGTCGTTCCCCGCCCGGCCGTAGGCGAAGACCGTCCCGATGACGCCGTTCACCGTGGGCAGCGTGAAGTTCCCGAGGGAGGCGCCATTGAGGTTCGCGTTCACCACGGCCGGGTTGTTCGTGGCCGTGAAGTTCAACACGTCGTTCCCGGTCGTGCCGTTGACGACCAAGTCGATCCCCACCATGCCGTACTGGTTGACTGTCACCGACTGCGTCCACGTGGACGAGTGGACGTCGTCATCAGCCGTCCCGCGGACAGTGTACGTGCCGGGGGCCGCGAAGCGGTGAGCGCCCGCGTAGGAGCCGAACACCGGGGTCTGGACGTATTCCGTCGGGGAGCCGTCGCCCCAGACGATGCTCAGGCCGAAGCCGGCCGCGGTGTCGGCCGGGGACACGTCGGTGATTGAGAAGTTAAACGCCGCCGGGTGATTGGCCACGATCACCGGGGGCGTCGTGCCCGAGATCGTCGGGGCGATGTTGTTGACGGACACCGGCAACGTGACCGTCCCTTGGCCGCGGGCCGTGTCGATGATCGTCACGCGGGCGGTGTACAGGCCGCTGTTGGCATAGACGTGGTCCACGAACGGCAGCATTGTTTGCGGACTGCCGGTGGCGGTCGTGCCGTCGCCGAAGTCCCAGACGACGCTGATGTTGCCGACCGGGTTGTACGACGGCTGGACGGCGATCCGCGCCCGGTACGTCGACTCGGCCCCGGATTCGACGTAGGCGGGCTGGACCGTCGGGGCGTAGTCGTTGTCGGTGATCGTGCCGATGCCGTCGGCCTGGCCGAGCGTCACCATCGAGCCGCCGGTGAGCCGCAGGGTGAACGTCTCGTTGGCCTCCGGCGTGTTATCCGGCAGGACCGTGGCGTACACCGTCTTCTGCGTTTCACCCGCGGCGAACGTGACGGTCATCGGCGGCAGGTTCATCACGTCCGTGCCGAGGGTCGCGGTCCCGCCGACGAGCGAGTAATTCACCGTCACCGGGACGGGGGACGCCTGCGACAGCGAAATCACGAACGGCATCGACACATTGTTCCCCGGCCCGCTCGCCGGCACGTCCCCTTCCGTGGCCGAGCCGTTGGAGACGCTCGCCACCGGGATGACGACGCCGTCGCGGAAGATGTTCAGCCGGGGCATGTTCGCGGCCGTGGTATCGAGGCGTACCTGTGAGTCCGGCGTGGTGGCGAGCCGCAGGCCGACGTTCGGCGACACGGCCAGCAGGCCGGCCAGCGCGTCGCGGTCGAGCGTGAGGGCACGGGAGCCGCTCGCGGCGAGCGGGTCGAACTCGCCGAGGAAGATGTCCGCCGAGCCGCCGTCGCCCGCGGTGATCGCCAGGTCGGCGTTGTAGCCGTACACCCGGATCGGGTGGCTGCCGGGGTACGCGTAGGTCTGGTTGAACGTGAGGACGGCCGCCCCGAAGTCCCCGCCGGACACCGCCGCCGGCAGGGCGAACTCGAACAGCCCGCGAAACTCCTTCGCCTGCGGCCCGCCCGCCGAGATGCCGGGGCTGGCGGCCGAGTAGATATCGACGTAAGCGCCGCCGCTGATCGCGTCGGCCGGGGCGTTGAAGTATTCGCGGTAGACGCCCCAGACGGCGGCGGGGCTGGCGAAGTCCGTGAAGTCGTCGTTGGTGATCGTGACGACGCCGTCCCCGTCGCCGATGTCCGCGTTCACGGGGTTGCTCAGCGTGACGGCGAACGTCTCGTCCGCCTCAATGTCGCGGTCGCCGGTGACGGCCACCCCGACGAGGTGGGACGTCTCGCCCGGGAAGAACGTCACGGTCCCGTTGACGCCCGTGTAGTCGACGCCTTGCGTGGCCGTGATGTCGGACGTGGCGTAGTCCACCGTCACCGTGTCCGCGGAGGGTTCCGACAGGGTGATCGAGAAGATCGAGTACGCATTGCCGTCCTTCCCCTCGGTCACGTCGTCGTCACTGACGGACAACGTCGCGGGGACGGCCCGGTCTTCGAGTGACAAAAACGCCAAGCGGGCCGCAGGGCGGCGGGCGGGGCGGGACGAACCGGCGAGCAGGGCGTGAATCCAACGGCGCATGCGATGACCTTGGTGTGGGAGTAAGCCGCCCTTCCGAACCCGTCAGCCCGGCGAAGCGAACCGCGCCCAACCCTAGAGCAACCTTGCGAAATGTCAATTTTCTCCGGTTATTACAAATATTCCGTGAGGGCCGGCGGGGCCGGGACGTGAAAGCCGTGAGAGAAGCCGCGGCTGTTGATGCGGGAAGGCCGCAGCTTACTCACGCCGGTTTCGGGTGGTGAAGCAGATAGGTCTTGTACCCGCCGCCGAGGTTGGAGACTTGGAACCCGGCCTGCGACAGGATTCGCGTGGCGAGGTAGCCGCGCTGCCCCACTTGACAGTAAGTAAGGACGAGGCGGCCCTTCGGCACCTCGGCGAACCGGCCACGGAGTTCGTCCACGGGGATGTTGACGGCGCCGGGGACGTGGCCCCCGGCGTACTCTTGGGCCGTCCGCACGTCGAGCAGGAACGGTTGATCGGCCGCGGCGTCGAGGGCCTCCCAGTCCATCTGCGGGTGGTCGCCCCGCATCAGCCCGCCGGCCACGAAGCCGGCCATGTTGACCGGGTCTTTCGCCGAGCCGAACTGCGGGGCGTAGCAGAGTTCCATCTCTTCGAGATCGAAGACCGTCATCCCCGCTTGGACGGCGACCGCCAGCACGTCGACCCGCTTGTCCACCCCCGCCCCGCCGACGCCTTGCGCCCCGAGGAGTTTCCCCGTGCGCGGGTCGAAAATCACCTTCAACGTCATCCCCGCCGCGCCGGGGTAATAGCCGGCGTGGTGGGCCGGGTGGACGTAGACCTTGCGGTAAGGTGTCCCTCGCCGCTTCAGCGCCTTTTCCGACGAGCCGGTCATGGCCGCCGTGTGGCCGAAGAAGCCGAGGATGGCCGTCCCCTGCGTCCCGCGGTACTTCGACGGGCGGCCGAACACGTTGTCGGCGGCGATGCGGCCTTGCCGGTTGGCGGGGCCGGCGAGCGGCACTTGGGTGCGCTCGCCAGTGCCGAAGTCCGCCGTCTCGATCGCGTCCCCGACCGCGAAGATGTCCGGGTCGCTCGTCTGGAGGAACTCGTTGACGCGGATGCCGCCCCGCGGCCCGACCGCCAAGCCGGCTTGCTCGGCTAACTGATTCTCGGGCCGCACGCCGACGCCGAAGACCACCAGTTGCGCGGCCCGCGTGTCGCCGGACGTAAGCGTGACGGCCATGCCGACCGCGGTCGCCGTGATCGCCTCGGCGGTCTGGCCCAGCAACACTTCGACACCTTTCTCGGCCAAGGCGGCGGTCATCGGCGTCGTCATCTCGGGGTCGAAGGGCGGCAGAATTTGCCTGTTCCGGTCAAGGAGGGTGACGGCGACGCCGCGGCGGATCAGGTTCTCGGCCAGTTCCACGCCGATGAATCCCCCGCCCACGATGACGGCCCGCGTCACGCCGCCGTCCACGACTTTCTTGATGCGGTCGGTGTCTCCGAGCGTGCGGAGCGTGAAGACGTTCGGAAGGCCCGCGCCCGGAATCGTCGGCCGGACCGGGGCGGCGCCGGGGGCGAGGATGATTTTGTCGTAGCTCTCGTCGTACCGGCGCCCGCTGTTCCAGTCGTGAATGCGGACGGTCTTGGCCCGGCGGTCGACGGCCTCGACCTCACTCCGGGTGCGGACGTCGAGCCGGAAGCGGTCCCGCAGTCGCCCCGGGGTCGTGACGAGCAATTTTTCCCGCTCGGGGATCGCCTCGCCGATGTGGTACGGCAGGCCGCAGTTGGCGAACGAGACGTCCGGCCCGCGTTCGATCAGTAGGATCTCGGCGTCTTCAGAGAGGCGGCGGGCGCGGGCCGCGGCCGAGGCCCCGCCGGCGACGCCCCCGACGATGATTAACTTCATGACGGCAAACTCCGTACGGGCCGGCTCGCGCCCGGGGTCATTCAGAAGATGGAATGGAAGGGGAGACGGGACCGCCCGCGCGGCCGCGTCACTTCGTGGCCGGGGCGAAGCCGGCGTCGAGCAAGGCGGCGTAGCCGGCCTTCAGCGGGCGCACGTCGTACCCGCGTTTCTTCAGGGCGTCCGCGGCCTTCAGGGACCGGATCCCCGAGCCGCAGTGGCAATATACAATCTTGTCCTTGGGGGCGACGCGCGCCACGTCTTCGGCCGTCGGGTCCGCTTTCAAAACGCTCAGCGGCAAGAGCTTGGCGTCTTTCAAATGGCCGGCGTCCCACTCCGCTTGTTCTCTCACGTCCAGCAGCACGGCCTTGCCGTCGGCCACGGCCTTTTTCACCGTGTCCAGCGAGTCCGTCGTGTGGTCCGCGGCTGAGGCCGCCGCGGACAGCCCCATGATTCCGGCCAGCAGGGCCCCCAACAAGATCGCGATTCGCATGACAGGTTCCTCCGTTTATGTGTCGCCGTCCCCGCTGTAGTCGAGCGGGTTAGACGGCCTGACTCGTTTGGTGTGCCCCAGCCGGGGCTTGAGGCGTGTTGACCCCGCACTGGGGGCCGGTTCCGCCGGCGCCGGGCGCCCGGTTCCACGGCAGCCGGGCCAAGAGCATCCCCATGCCGCAGGTGTCGGTGATTCCGGCGAAGACCAAGCCGGCCCCGATGACCGCGGACAGGCCGATGAAGTACGGGTGGACGAGGGACGCCAGCGCGGCGCCGAACACGACCAGCGCGCCGGCGGCGATCCGCACTTGCCGTTCGAGCGAGACGGCTTTCCGCCCGCGGTTGACCGGCAGCCCGCACTCGGCCCACGCCAGCGTGCCCCCTTCGACGTTGACGGCGTTGGCGAAGCCGGCGGCCGAGAACTTCTCGCACGCCTGCTTCCCCCGGCCGCCGGACCGGCAGATGACGTAAATGGGCCGGTCGGCTGCCCCGTCACGCCCGGCCATCAGCGCCGGCGGGTCGAGGTCGGCCAACGGCACGTTGCGGGCGAACGCGCAGTGGACCTCGCGGAACTCGACGGGGGTCCGCACGTCGATCACATCGACCGCCTCCCCCCGTTGGCGCTTGGCGGCGAGGTCGCGGGGGCTAATGGTCAAGGCGGGCATTGGGGTTTTCCTGTAAGGCCGCGACACCGAAAATAAAGACACGCAACAATCAGCCGGCGGCGAAGCGGGCGTGGATGCAGGCCATGAACTTCCCGAGGCACGGGTCGGTGATCGTGTAATACACGTTGCGGCCGTCCCGCTCCGAGGCCAGAAACCCGCACCGCTGCATCAGCCGCAAGTGCCCGGAGGCGACATTGCTGGGGATGTCGCACGCCTCCGCGAGCTCCCCCACGGCGTACCGATCCTTGAGCAACATCTCCACGATCCGCAATCGGTGCGGGTGCGCCAGCGTCTTCAAACACTCGGCCGCCGCCGCCAGCTGGTCCAACTCGATCAGGGAGGGGGAAGCCATGTCTTGTCTCCTGAAGATCAATATATCTCGACATCTATACATGTCAATCGCGCGGCAACGTGGTGCGTTGCTTCGGCTCTTTCGGCTCTTTCATCTCCTTCACCACGTTCTCCTCGGCGAAGCTCTTGGCGAGGCTCTTCAGGGCGCAGTCATTGAACGTGGGGGCCACGAACGCGACAACGGTCTCCGGGTGGAGTTTGTTGGGATCGGCGACGCGGACGGCGTCATTGGAGTCGTGTTCCTTGGCCACCGGCACGCCCGGCTTGACGATTTGCGGCGTGGCCCGGTTGACCTGCCCGCCGGCGGCTTCCGCGGTCGTCACGCCGCGGCCTGCTCAGTCTCGGGGACGGCCTTGGCCGGCTCGGCCGGCGCCGGGGCGGAGACGACCTTCTCGAATCGCGCCTCGTAGTCGGGGTGGTTGGTGCCCATCAGGCGGTCCCAGACGTTGAAGCAGATGTGGCCGCCCCGCCGGCGTACCACAGGGCGTCCGACACGCCCGAGGCCACCCCGGCCACGAGGGACTTCACGAGACGGTCAACAAGGTCCACCGGAATCCCCCCGGCGCGGGCCGGCATCGGAGCGTGTTGTCATAATACCTCCGGGCGTCTTGACCGCCACCCGGACGGTTCGGACTACAATCCCCAAACGGTTACGGCGCCGAGGGAGAGACAGCATGACGGACCCGCTCACTCGCCGCGAGGCGTTCCGCTTGGGCGTCGCCGGCCTTCTGGCGGCTGAAGTGGTTCAGGGGGCTGACGCCCCCCGCTCGCCTTTGTCGGACGCCCCGGCCCGGCCGTTTCTGACGCCGAGCAAGGACTTCAACGACGTGAGCCGGGGCAGCCCGGTGCCGCACACGCTGACGGGGGATGCCTTGGTCGCGGCCCGGCTTACGCCAGAGACGTGGCGGTTGGAGATCGTCGCCGAGGACAAGGCGACCGTCGATAAGCCGCTCACGCTCGACGCCAAGACGGCCGTCGACTTGCCCGCGCTGCTTGAGCTTGGCAAGACGCGTGGCGTCCGGTTCTTGAAGGCGATGCAGTGCAACAACATTCCCCGGCCGCTCGGCCAAGGGTTGTGGGAAGGCGTCCCGCTCCGCGACGTGCTGGCGCTGTGCGGCAAGCTCACCAACCCGCGCCGGCTGTACTACTGGGGCTTCCACAACGACAAGCCGGAGCAAATGTTCCGGTCGTCGCTGGCGATGAACCAAGTCCTCGACGCCCCGCCCGGCGAGTTGCCGCCGTTCCTGGCGTACAAGCTCAACGGCGCGCCGCTCCCGCTGACGCGCGGCGGCCCGGTGCGGATGGTGGTGCCGTGGGCGCACGGGTTCAAGTCGGTCAAGTGGCTGCAAAAGATCGTCCTCACCAACAAGCACGACGCCAACGACACGTATGCGGAGCAGAACAACGACCCCGAGTCGTACCTGA
>JAYUGD010001061.1:0-3208 GCA_043767785.1 Zavarzinella sp.
AGATCGGAAGGGAGGTGTGGGAACCGATCGGTTCTCACAAGGCACGACATCTTCGTCAGCGCCCGATGCTTTGGCCTGCTGCCATCCGCAGGGACAGGAATCAACACGGCAGTGAACGCGGCCATCATTCGGTATTTCGGTGCGGGTCAGGTCGCCGTTGAATCAACGCTCTTCTTTGAAGCCTTTGCCTTCACAGGTTTTGTGGGCGTACTATTTGACTTCGAGCCAGACGATTGGGGTTTGGCGTCGGTGTTCTCCCCGATCCGACTGACGACGGGAGGTACTTTCCGTGTCGTTCGCGGAGGTACGGCTTCGTTGCTGGCGAGTGGAAAAATAGTTGAAGCCAGAAGATTGAGTGTCACACCGCGTTGCAGTCGCCGAACGATCTTTACGCGAGCGCCTGGAATGTGGCGGACAACCGCTGCAAGTCTTGCGGTTGTGTGAACGATGACGACATTGAAAGCCGGACGAAACCGTTTTCGTAGGTCGTAACACCAACCTCTCGTTCCCGGAACGCGAAGCGAAGAGTGACGGGGTCGGTTTGCCGGACTTCGTTTCGTTTCGCTTGAACGAGTAGAATCGCGGTCTGCAACGCGGGGTCAACTCGTTCCGATTGCCATCCCGACTCCGCCGCGATCTGAGAAACGAATTCCCGAGTTGCCAATCGTGTTGACAGGTTTGCAGTCATCACCCCGGACGTGTGGGCTTCGGCCACCGCGGCTTGACAGGTAAAAAGTCCCGCCAAATTCACCGTCTCCGTGTAATTCTCCACCCGCTTGTCTTCAATCTGCTCCGTGAAACGAAGGAGTGGGTCGTCCACGAAACCGGCTTCGATCAATTTTTCAAGCATGTTGCCCACGAACTCCCGGCTCCGACGGCGGCCGTAGAAACCAACGCCCATAGGGTGGTGTCCGCTCAGCCACTTGTGACACCCGGTCAAATAAAGATCGCAATAGTCGGTCGCCAGTTCGGCCGCGGTGTGACAAAAAGGTACACACCAATGCCATCGCTAGCGACCCGACCAGTGCCGGGCCCAGGAAACGGAAGGTCAGGAGGACCGAGCGGGGCCGGAGTGTTGAGTTCTCACGCATGTGCGCACGGTACGACTACTGAAGGAGGCCGGCAACTGAGCTTTCACATTCGGACGGGAGAGGAGCCCCTGGTTTTGGTACCGAGGATGCCTGGTTCCTTATTGGAAATGCGGAATACTTGCACGAAATAAGGGCCGGAGCCGGAAGGAGGCTTGGCGAGCGGAGGGCACCCTTGACGACGCTGGGGAGTATCCGCTTCTGGGATTGGTTCTGGAAAAGCAGGGTGCGGGAACCAACGGTTCCCGCAAGACAACGAGGATCGGACCTGAGCAAAGCGTTGACTTCGTTGTCGCCGAGAGACGTGAGGACTGGTTGTTGAGCGGTTACTTGTTCCGCCACAAGACCGGCGGTTCGCTCCGGTGAACGGCGTTCCACGCCGTCGCCCAGTCCGGCAGTTCGTGCCACGCGACGCGGGTTGCCAGACGGAGGTCTTCCGTCAGAGAGTCGAGTTCCCTGCGGGCGGCGTCCTTCTCCCCGAGACGCAACAGCGTCAGAACGAGGTACGACCGCCGGCGGACGTGCGGAAACTCACTCGGGCCGTCCGCCGCGGGCGTGGCCAACGCCGGACGGGCTTCGTCGTACTTCCCCGCGGCGTAAAGTGCGACGCCGAGCAGGTGCCGCAACTTCGGGTCGCGGCGCGCGAGGGTCACCGCACGCCCGGCGTCGCGAAGTTTGGGGTCGGGGCAAGTCGCCCACAGATCGAGGAGCCGCCCGTCGGCGGGCGCGGCGAAGCTCGTGGCCTGCAACTCTTCGTAGGCCGCGGCGGCGCGGCGGAACCGTTCGCGGGCCCCGTCCGGGTCTTGGACACGGCGGCGGCCGCTCGCTTGCAATTGGTCCGCCAACGCGAGTTTCGCCCGCAGGTCGGTCGGCGCTTCCGCGCTGATCGCCTCGGCGGCCGACAGCCCTTCGGCGACCAAGGCGTCGGCTTCGCCGCGGCGGCCGCAGTGGTCGAGCGCGGCGACGGCGGCCGCCGTGTAAACGGCGTGCGCGAGCACGGGGGACCAGTTGGGAAGGCGGTACGAGCCGCGGTTCGCCCGGACCACCGACAAGCCGAACCGCGTGTAGTCGACGAGGCCGTCGATCGAGCGGTCGCGGGCGAAGAGCAACTCCCCGCGCCCCTGGAGCGTGGCGCACGCGAACGCCCACCGCAGCGGGTCGCTCGGGTACTTCGTGTACAACCGGCGGCTCTCCGCGACGGCGGCCGCGAGCAGCGGCTCGGCGGCCGCGTAGTCGCCCCGCTTCGTCAACATTTCGGCCAGGTGTGTGCGGAAATTCGCCAGGGCGCCGCTGCACTCGTCGCTGTCCGGCTTCCTTGCCAATACGCTCTCGCCGACGCGAACCGCCTCGCGGGCCGTCGTTTCGGCCTCGGCAGGTTTTCCCATCGCCGCGAGGATACCGGAGAGTTGCGAACAGCCTTGGGAATACTTGAAGACGAACCGCATTTCATCCGGGTGCGCGTCGGCGAGCCGTTTCAATACGCCGACGCCCGTCCGGCAGAGTCGCATCGCGGCGTCGAAATCGCGGATCAAAAAAAGACTGTCGGCCAATTGCAGCAACGCGTAGGCGGCCTCGTGTTCCTCCTGCGGGTCGCCGGTCGGGGCCGACAGGACGGCCTCGGCTTCGGTGTTGGCTCGCCGCAAGGATTCGATCTCGTCGGCGGTCATCGACTCGGGGGTGCGGAAGAAGCGGATCGTCGTCTTGGCGTACAGCGCCAGGGTTTTTCGGGCCGCGATGCGCGATTGAAGGGCCGCCTCGGCACTGCGTTGGGCGTGCCGCCGCTGTCCCTCGGCGTGAAGCCAGAGGGCCGATAGCGCGACGACGCCGGCCACCAGCACGCCGGCAAGCAAGGTGGTCATTGTCGCCGTCGTCGGGTTGGCCGTGGCCCAGCGCGTCAGGCGACGCACGGGTCGGGGGAGGCGGGCCTGGACGGTGCCCCCGCTCATGTACCGCCCGAGGTCGTCCGCCAACGCCGACGCGGTGGGGTACCGCTGGCGCGGGTCGCGGTCCAGGCACTTCAAGCAAACGGCTTCGAGCGGCCGCGGCGTGTCCGGGCGCAGCGAGCGGGGCCAGACCAGCGGCAAGGTCCGCACTTGCAGCAAGGTCTCGTAGGGGGTCTC
>JAYUGD010001062.1:0-8882 GCA_043767785.1 Zavarzinella sp.
CCGAGATGGCTTATTCGGCGAAATAAAAACTGTTTTCACCGCCATGATGACCGGGGCGGTGGCGTCGGGGCCTTTCACGAACTCGATCTGCTTAATCACGTCTGGCCGCAGCGGGGTACTGGCCAAGTACCGCACCTGACGGCCCGCCAAGTTGTACGCGAACTTGGACCCGGGCACGTCCACGCGGCGGATATAGTCGGCGATGTGTTCGCCGTTCTTCAAAGGGTGATCTTCCGTCTTGCCGTCGGCGTAGGTCAGCTTCACGATCATCGAGACGGTCCCCTTTTCGCCGAAGGGGGAGGCCCAACCGGCGACGCCGCCCAAGAGGTGGATCGTCTTGGCGGCCGAGTTGACCGCCACCGTGGCCGACTTGGGCATCCGGGCCGCGATGGGGCCGGACTTGCTGTTGAGCAAGATCACGTTCGGAATCTTGTCCCCCTGCGGGTCCACCAAGACGAACGGCACGCCTTCAAACACCTTCGGCATCCAGTCGGGAAAAATGAGTCGCTCGACGCCGGCCGCCTCGTCGATGAACATGCCCTTGGTGCTGACAATGGTGGCCGTCTTGTTAAGCGGCAGGGGGAGGAACTTGCCGCGCTTCGTCATGAATTCCAGCAGGTTGCCGAACTCGTCCGGCGTCATTTGCTTCTCGAAGCCCTCCGGCATCACGGACTTGTTGGACGCGGTCAGGCTGTCGATGTCTTCCCGCAGGAGCGTGAACTTCTTGGCCTGCGAGTCGATCAACTCGACGCTCGTCTTCGTCTCGGAGGCCAGCATCCCGGTCAGCACTCTGCCGTCGGCGGTGCGGACGGTGTACGCCCGATAGTTTCCCTCCACGCTGCGGCTCGGGTCGAGGATGTGGACCAGCAGTTCTTCCTTCGGGTGGACGGCCATGCCCGTCAGGTCCGGGCCGACTTTCCCCCCTTCACCGGAGTGTGTGTGGCACGCGGCGCAGTGCTTGGTGAACATCAACTTGCCGGCCGTGGCGTCAAACGTCTTTTTCAACAGCGGGGCCATCTCGTCGATCACCTTCTGCCGGTCGGCGTTGGGCAACCCGCCCCCCTTGGCCAGCACGGCCTTCGCTCGCTTGGCCAGCGCCTTGTCCGGGTGCTCGGCGAGGGCCTGCTTCTGGTCCAACGCCAAGTCGTTCAGCGAAATCGTCCCCGCCTCGGCCGCCGCAAGCAATTGCCCGGCCGATTGCGCCCGGGCGAGCAGGACGCGCAGGGCCGCGGCCTGCAGCGACGGCGGCCACGTCGGGTACTGCTTAATAATCCCTGCCGTCGCCTCCGGGGCCGTGCTTTGGCCCAAGGCGTCCAACAACCCGGCGGCCAAGGCCGGCGAACTGCGGGGCGTAATGATTTCCAACACGGCCGCCAACGTCGGCCCGTCGCTCGGCTTGAACTCAACCAACTGCTTACCGGCGGCGACTCGTTGCTCGTCGGAGAGTTTGTCGTTGGCGATGGCTTCCGTCAGTGCTTTAGCGATCTCGGTTGTGAACTTGTCGAGGGCTGTGCTGCCCATCGCGTTCGTGAGCTTGACTAACGAGCCTTTGGACTGGGGCGCGAGTTTGGCGAATAAGTCGGTCAACGCCTTTTCGGCTTTGGGGTTCAGCTTCGCCCCCTTGCCCTTTGGCCAGCCTTTCGCCATCGCTGCAATGATGGCGTCTGCTATGGCCGGCTTCGCATTCGGCATCGCCAAGATGAGGTCGTCTAGTTCAGCGACTGGCGTACGGCGGGCGAAGTGTTCGGCGACAATTGCAATGGCCTTCAGCAGACGGTCGTCCGCTTCCCCGTCGCACGCGGCTGTGAGGTAAGTGGCGTCGTGTGTGGCCGCTGCAGAAATGTAGGCGTCCTGTATCCATCGGTCGCGGAGAACATTCTCGTTGTCACTAAACCTCCGCAATAACTTTCCCATTTCTTTCGACGGCTTCGCGTTGCTTAAGGCCAACAAGTAGGCCAAAACAGTTTGCGGGTCAGTCTCCAAAAATGCTGACCAACGCGGTTCTGAGGCAATATTTCCAGAATTGATGCCGTCACCCATCAATGATAACGCATTCATCAACCGATCCGGCGGCACGCATGACACTGCGTTTCTTCGGACACCACTGGACGGATGTGTAAGAATCGCTTCGCGAAGCGTCGCAAATTCAGCGTCGGCCAGTCCAAGTTGTGAGATGAGTTGAACGCCGTGAATGGCCCCCACGTTTAGCCCAATTTCATCGACCGATTTATCCTTCACCAATTTCACTAACTCAACCGCTTCGCTCTTGTCCTGCCGTTCGACAAGAAGCCGCTGGGCGTGTAGTCGCCACAGCATCGTCGGGTTCTTGAGCGTCTCGACGAGTTGCTTGGCCGTGGCGTCTTTCAGGTTCGGCGCGGGGGACGTTTTCTTGGCGACCAGCCGGTAGATGCGGCCGTGCTTCTTGTCGCGGAGTTCGGTCTCGAAGGCGTTGCCCTTGCCGGTCTTGAAGCCGACGGGGGTGGGGTTGTGCTGGACGATGTAGGCGTACCAGTCCAGCACCCACATGTTGCCGTCCGGGCCGACCTCGGCGGCGATGGGGGCGTTCCACTCGTCCGTGCCGGCGACGAGGTTCCAGCCGTAGCGGGCCTGGAAGTCGCTGCCGTAGGGTTGCAGGACCATCGTGGCCGTGAGGTGGCCGGTCGGGTCGCTCACGAAGGCGGTACGGTTCCAGTATTCCTTCGGGTAGTTGCGGCCCGTGTACAGGGCGTGCCCGGCGGCCGACGTGAAGCCGTTGTGCCAATCGACTTGGCGGACCTTGTCCGTGATCGGGTGGTACGTGTTGCTAAACGCGATGTTCGGCAGCACGCTGGACGACCAGCCGCGGACCTTCTCGTAATAGCGGTTCGGCACGGCGAGGAAGACGCTGGCGCACCCGTTGGCCGTCGAGCCGAACAACAACCCCTCTTCGCTGAAGCCGACGCCCCACGAGTTGTTGTTGGTGCCACGTAGGAACTCCAACTTACTGACACTCACCTTTTTCGTTTTGGCGTCCTGTTCGGCCTTGAAGCGGTAGAAGCCCTGCCCGAACTTGTTGGCCTCGCCGGCCACGGTGCCGTCGAAACCGCTGTAGCCGGTCATGCCGTAGTACCAGCCGTCCAGCCCGTAGCGCAGGTTGCTCGGCCCGGCGTGCGTGTCCTTCGTCCCCCAGCCGGTGAACAGGGCGTACCGCTCGTCGGCCTTGTCGCCGCCGGTCGAGTCGCGCAGGAACAGCGTGTCCGGGGCCTGGTGGACGATCACCCCGCCGTAGGCAAAGGTGAGGCTCGTCGGGATGCTGAGCTTGTCCGCGAAGACGGTGTACTTGTCCGCGACGCCGTCGCCGTCGGTGTCCTCGCAGATGACGATCTTGTCCCGCCCCTGCCCCGCCGGTTGCATCTCGTTCGGGTAGTCCACGGTAACGCACACCCACAGGCGGCCGCGCTCGTCCCAGTTCATGGCGATGGGCTTGCCGCCGAAGTGCGGCTCGCTGGCGAATAGTTTCATCTCGAAGTCGGCCGGGTGCTGGTAGTGCTTGACGCTCTCGGCCGGGTCCATCGGCTTTTGCATCTTGTTGATCGGCTCCGCGATCGTGCCCCACTTGTCGCTGGGCGGGTAGTTCGGCACCTTCGCTTCCACGTACTCCGGCTTCTTCAAATCCTTCCCCGGCCCCGTCATCGCCGGCTGATCGACATAGGCGGCGGCCAGATCCTTGTCCTGCCCGCAGGCCCAGCGGATGCCGCGTTCGACGAGGTTCAGGAACCCGGCGTGCGCCCATGTGCGCTCGTCGTGCCCCCAGGCCGTGTAGAACACGCGGCCCTTGCCGTGCGTCCGCACCCATGTCCACGGCTCCTTGCCGTCCTTGTCCTCGCGGTACTCCAGCACCACGCGGTCCTTGGGGTTGTGCTTGGTGTGAGCGTAGGTCTCGTCCCAACTCTCGAAGCCGCTGAAATTCTCCGTGATCGGGTGGTCGTGCGCCGGCGGCGTCACGCGGAAAACGCCGGTGCCGTGCTTCTGGAATTGGGCGCCGACGAGTTGAACGTACTTCTCCGAATTGCGGAAGCAGTACGACGCACAGTGCAACGGGATGAATCCCTTGCCCGAGGCGACGAAGTCCAGCAGGGCCGTCTCCTGCTCCGGCGTGATGGCGTCCGTGTTGGCGTAGACGAGCAGCCCGTCGTAGGCCGACAGCGTTTTCGCGTTCAGCGCCTCCGGCGTGCCCGCGTAAGTGATGTCGATCTTCCGCTCGGCCATCGGCTGCACGAATTGCCGGTATCGGTCGTTCGGCCGGTGATGACCGTTGTCCCCGAGGAAGAGAATTTTCAGCGGCTTCGGCTCGGCCGCCGAAAGAGAAAAACCAGCCGCGACCATCACGGCAAGTGAGAGGAGACCACGCATGGAACAGACCCCGACTGCGGAAGAGAGGAAGTAGTTTCTGTTATCGTCGGGCGGAGGAGAATTGTCACCCATGAAACGAAGAGATGTGAAGCCGCGTCGCGGAGGCTTGGCGCCGCGGAGCGAGGCTACCTGACACCAGCGCCTTGTGCCGTAGTCAGTCATAGCCCGCTGCGCGAGCAAGGGGCGGCGACTCCCCCTTTGCGACAACTCCCCTTACGGGCTGTCGCAGTCCCTTGCTCGCGCAGCGGGCTATGACTGATCGTGACGGGGGCGAATGGAGCCGTGCTGTCCGCGCTCCGCTCCGAAGACTCCGCGTCGCGGCGTCACGGAGGCACGCGGTTTGGCAAGACCCATCACCGGTTGAACCGCTGGGCCACAAAGAAGAACACGATCGTCACCACCCCCATTGCGGCGGCCAGCATGGCGAAGTAAGTGCCCGGCTCCATTTGCGGGTAAAGGCGGGTGATCGGGGCGTTGATGAGTAAGTTGGCCAACGCAACGGTTACCAGCCAGCACGCCGTCACGAAACTCTTCATCGACTTGGGGGCGAAGACGAACGCCAATTCCAGCCCGGTCACCGAGATGAGGATTTCCGCCCACGTGATGACGAGGAAGGCGAAGACCTGCCACCAAACGGTCACGCGCTCGGGGATCTTCACGTAATCAATATTCTCAAGCGTCACGACTGCCCCGTCGGCCGATTTTTTCGCCGCCCCCCGCACCCGTTCGTCGGCCGATGACATCATGTCCACTTCCAGCACCTTCGGGTAGGAGGCCGGGTCCGACAAATCATTTGCGGAATCGTCGATGACGCCGTCGGCGAACATCATCGACTTGGCGCCCCCGAAGGAAATGGCGCCGTTCGCGAATGTCACCTTCTTGTTCTTTTCGTTGTACTTCCAGTCCGAAGCCGTCACGGTTGTGCCCTCGTCGAGCGTAATGGTGCCCGACCCGTTCAACAATTTGAAATCCGTACTCGCAGACGGCAGAATCAGAGTACCGTTCGGGCTGGTCATTTTAATGGCTGTCTGCGCCTTACCGGCTTTGAAGCCGGCGTAGCTCATGATGCCCATGCACGCGGCCGTCAGGATGAAGCCGACCAACATTTTGTCCGTCGCCCGAATCTTGTACCCGGCCTTGGCCAAGCTGGTGAACAGCCAGACGCTTAACGGCAGGAAAATGATAATGAACAGGGCGTTGTACGACTGAATTTGGTCCGCCGACACGGGCACGCCGAACAGGTGGCAGTCCATGTATGTGTCCGCGAAGAAGATCCACGTACTCGCCGACTGGTCGAAGATGGCCCAGAAGAACATGACGAGCAAGAACAGCGACCCGATCTTGCCGAGGACGCTCCATTTCGACGGGCCGTCCGGGTCGTCTTCTCCGCGTGCATCGGCCCCGATCTTTTCCCGGGCGTAGAACGGCTTCCCGACGGCAAAGACGATCAAGGCCAAAGTCATGAGGCCGGCCGGGAACATGAACGCCACTTGATACCCGTAATGTTGCCGCAGCCACGGCATCGCCGTCTGGGACAAGTAAGCGCCGACATTGATGGCCATGTAGAACCAGGAAAATGCGTTGGTTCTCAACTGTTCCTGCCCCGGCCGTTGTTGGTCGTAGGTCAATCCCATGAGCGTTGATATGTTGGGCTTGATGACGCCGGACCCCATCGCCAATAACCCAAGTGCGATCATCACGAACGTCTTATCCTCCACGCCGACGAGCACCTGCCCGACGACATAGGGAATGGAGAAGCCGACAATCGTCCAATACTTGCCGAGGAAGTTGTCCGCGATGAGGCCGCCGAGAATTGGCAGAAAGTAGCACGCCGCGATGAAGATGGACATGTATGTGCCGGCGTCGGCCTTGTCCACGCCCAGGCGGTCAGTCATATACAACGCGAGAATTGCCCGCATGCCGTAGTACGAACACCGCTCCGCGAACTCGCCCCAGAAGAAGAACCAGAAGCCGAGCGGGTGACTGGTCGGGATGGTCTGGTTTGCCGGCTTCGCCGGTTCGCCGTAATCCTCTTTCAACTGATCTTCATTCTGGCGAGAAGGGTCACTCACGAGGAACTCCGCATCGGGTTGGGTGGCTTTTCACGCGGGGGAGGCCAGAGCATCCTACCATCTGCCCCGCGCGGGGAAAAGCGTCGATTCCCGCAATCGCCGCGAAAGGATGTCGTTGCGGCCTCGCCGACCGGCGTCTATACTCGGCGGTGTTCCTCCTCTCTCAGCGTGCCATGAAACCGATTGCCCTTCTCTTGCTACTACCCGCACTTCTCTCCTCCGCGGGAGCCGAGCCGGACTGGCCGCAGTTCCGCGGGCCGAAGCGGGACGGCCTGTCGCCGGACACGGGGCTGTTGAAGAAGTGGCCGGCCGACGGCCCGGCCGTGGTCTGGAAGTCCGACGACGTGGGCTTCGGCTTTTCCAGCGTCGCCATCCAAGGGGACACCGTCGTCACCATGGGCGACCTCGGGAAAGACGGCTGTCACTTACTCGCCGTGTCACGGGCAACCGGAAAAAAACGCTGGCAGTACCGCGTCGGCGACGGCGGCGGCGGCGGCGGCTACCCCGGCCCGCGCTCGACCCCGAGCATTGACGGCGACTTGGTCTTTGGCCTCGGGCAGTACGGGGTCTTGGTGGCCGTGTCGTTAAAGACCGGCGCCGAAGTGTGGCGGACGAACTTGGCCAAGGACCACGGCGGCCAGCCCGGCGGGTGGGGGTACGCGGAGTCCGTCTTGATTGACGGCGACCACTTGATTTGTACGCCCGGTGGGTCAACCGCCACCGTCCTCTGCATCAACAAGAAAGACGGCACGGCCGTGTGGAAGGGCGTCGTCAAAGGCGGCGCCCCGGCCGGGTACTCGTCCGTCGTCGTCAGTTACGCGGCCGGCGTCAAGCAGTACGTCACCCTTTTGGGGGACTGTCTGGTTGGCTTCGCCGCGAAGGACGGCGCCCTGCTGTGGCGGTACGGCGACACGAAAGACCGCTTCCACGGCAACACCGCCAACATCCCGTCGCCGGTGGTCTCCGGGAATCAACTGTTCGTGACGGCCGGGTATGACCGCGGGGCCGCCCTGCTGACACTCTTCGGCCACGGGGGCACGGTCAGTGTCAAGGAAGAGTATTGGACTGACAAACTGCGCAACAAGCACGGCGGCGTGATCCAAGTCGGCGACTACCTGTACGGCGACTTCGACGACACCGGCAAGATTTGGTGCGCGGTTGCCAAGACCGGCCAAGTCGCGTGGACGCGGAGCGACAAACTCGACGCGGGCGGCTCGGCGAGCATGACTCACGCGGACGGGCTGCTGTTCGTCCGCTACCAAAATGGCTGGGTGACACTTGTGGACGCGGGCCCGACGAAGTACGCCCTCCTCAGTTCTTTCCGCGTGCCGAACGGCCGCGGCAACTCTTGGGCGCACCCGGTCGTGATCGGCGGAAAAATGTACGTCCGTGAAAAAGAAATCGTCTGGTGTTACGACGTGGCCGACAAGAAATGACCGTCACTTACTCCGGAAACATCCCATGCTCTCTCGTCGAGAATTCGCCGCCGTCGCCGCCGGGGGCCTGCTGGCCCCGCTTCACGCGGCCGAGCCGAGTCCGGTCATCGACACGCACACGCACTTCTACGACCCCACCCGGCCCGGCGGCGTTGACTGGCCGGGCAAAGACGACAAGACCCTGTACCGCCCGGTCCTGCCGCCCGAGTTCGTGAAACTGTCCAAGCCGCACGGCGTGACCGGCACGGTCGTCGTGGAGGCGTCCCCGCGACTGGCCGACAACGACTGGCTGCTCGACTTGGCCGACGCCCACCCCGTCATCGTCGGCGTCGTCGGCCGCTTGGACGTGGCCGACGATAAGTTCGCCGATCACCTCAAGCGTCTCGCCAAGCGGAAGAAGTACCGCGGCTTCCGCATCAACGAGACCGAATTGAAGGCCGCCTTGGCCGACGCGAAACAGGCGGCCAGATTTGCTCACGTCATCGACGCCGGGCTGACCGTGGACGTGAACGGCGGGCCGGACGTGGTGCCGGTGGTTTCAACGCTCGCCAAGCGGTTCCCCAAACTCGGCATCGTCCTGAACCACATCGGCAACGTGCGCATCGACGGGAAGACTGTCCCGGCGGGCTGGAAAGAAAACATCCTCAAACTGGGCGATCACCCGCGGGTAAGCTGCAAACTCTCGGCCCTCGTGGAAGGCTCCGGAAAAAACGACGGCAGCGCCCCGAAGGACGTGGCGTATTACCAGCCGACCATCGACGTGGTGTGGAAGGCGTTCGGCGAGGACCGCTTGGTGTTCGGCAGCAACTGGCCCGTGGCCGACCTCTTCGCCACCTACGCCACGGTGTTCGGGCTGGTCGATCAATATTTGAAGGACAAGCCCGAAGCGGCGCGGGCCAAAGTGTGGGGCCTTAACGCGGTGAAGTGGTACGGGTTGATCGGATAAGCAGAAAAGGCAATTTTAGCCACGGATCGAACACGG
>JAYUGD010001063.1:0-3205 GCA_043767785.1 Zavarzinella sp.
GCGGCGACGGCGAGAAAATCAAACTGCCGGAAGGAACCTACAACGTGGTCTTCGAGCGCGGCCCGGAATCCATTCCTTCAAAGCAAACCCTGACCATCACGAAAACAACCAAGCGCTGGGATTTCAAAGTCGAACGGTGGATTGACCCATCGAAGTTCGGCTACTGGTCGGGAGATCACCACATTCACGCGGCGGGCTGCGCGCATTACACCAACCCGACCGAAGGCGTCCATGCGCCGGACATGCTGCGGCATATTCTCGGCGAAGACTTGAAGGTAGGTGCGAACCTGACGTGGGGGCCGTGCTTCGATTACCAGAAGCGGTTCTTCACCGGCAAGCCGGACGACGTATCGAAATACCCCTACCTGCTGCGGTACGACGTGGAAGTCAGCGGCTTCGGTTCGCACGCCTCCGGGCACTTGGACCTCCTGCGGCTCAAAGAACAGATTTTCCCCGGCGGGGACTCGAAGACGCACTGGCCGACGCTCGGCATGAACACCCTGCGCTGGGCGAAGGCGCAAGGGGCCGTCACCGGGCCGGCCCACTCCGGCAGCGGGCTGACAAGGTTCGTCGGCCGTATCGCCGGGGCCAAGGACGGGCCGGGCCGACTGCCCAACTTCGACATCCCGGCCTACGACGGCATCGGGGCCAACGAGTTCATCGTCGATGCCACGCACGAAGTCCCCGGCCCGGGCGGCAAACTGGTCCCCGCCCTCGACTTCATCAGCACGATGGACACCGACCGCACGGCCGAGTGGAACATGTGGTACCACGTCCTGAACTGCGGCTACCGCATCCGGGCCAGCGGCGAGACCGACTTCCCGTGCATCTCCGGGGAGCGCGTCGGCATGGGCCGCGTGTACGCCAAAGTGGACGGCAAACTCGACTTCGACCGCTGGGTGCAATCCATCGCCGACGGCCGCTGCTACGTCAGCGACGGCACGACCCACCTGATGGACTTCACCGCCAAGGCCGGCGAGACCACACTGGAACTCGGCACGAAGGGGAGCGAACTCGCGTTGGAAAAGGCGGGCGAGATGACGTTCACGGTGAAAGCCGCATCCTGGAACGCGACGCCCAAGACCGTGACCGCGGAATTGATCGTCAACGGCCTGCCGGTGGCGAAGGAAGAGCTGCCGTGTGACGGCAAGATCCGAGATCTAAAATTTAAGGCCACGATCAACGAGAGCAGTTGGGTGGCCGTCCGCGTGACGCCGTCGGCCCATACGAACCCGTTCTTCGTCCTAGTGGGCGGCAAGCCGATCCGGGCCGGCAAGCACAGCGCGGAGTGGTGCCTCGCCGGCGTGGAGCAATGCTGGAAGTCCAAGAAGGGCACCTACCACGCGGACGAGATGAAGCAGGCCGAGGCCGACTACGACCACGCCCGCAAGGCGTACCAGAAGATCGTCGCGGAGTGTGCCAAGTGAAAGCCCGTGGACGGCCGTCCACGGGCTTCGCGGCCTCATAAACTGACCGTGCGAAGACGGTTCTTCAACACGACGAGGTTCACGGCCATGCGGTTCACCAAAATGCAAGGGACGGGCAACGATTACGTCTACGTGAATTGCTTCACGGAGAAGATGCCCGCGGACCCGGCGGCCTTGGCGGTCGCCATCTCCGACCGGCACTTCGGCGTCGGGTCGGACGGGCTGATCCTGATCTGCCCGTCCGAGTTCGCGGACGCCAAGATGCGCATGTTCAACGCGGACGGGTCCGAGTCCGAGATGTGCGGCAACGGCCTGCGCTGCGTCGCCAAGTTCGTCCACGACCACGGCATCGCCCCGCGGCCGACGTTGAAGTTGGAGACCGGCCGCGGCATCCTGACCGTGGACATCGAAGCCGAAGCCGGTGAAGCCAAGCGCGTCACCATTGATATGGGCGAACCGATTCTGGAAGCCGTCAAAATCCCCACCACGTTGCCCGGCAACCCGCCGCTCGAACAGCACGTCACCTACATGGGGCCGGACGTGAGCGGGGACATCAAGCTCACGTGCGTCTCCATGGGCAACCCGCACGCCGTCGCCTTCGTGGACCACATCACCGACTTTGAAGTCTTGAAAATCGGCCCGATTCTGGAGAAGCACGCGGCCTTCCCGCGCCGGACGAACGTCGAGTTCATCCGCGTGAACTCCCGCACGGACCTGACCATGCGCGTCTGGGAGCGCGGCAGCGGCGAGACGCTCGCCTGCGGCACCGGAGCCTGCGGCGCCGCCGTCGCCGCCGTCCTGACCGGCCGGGCCGACCGCAAGGTGACGATCCACCTCTTGGGCGGCGACCTCGAAATCGAATGGCGCGAATCGGACAACCACGTTTATTTGACCGGCCCGGCCGTGGAAGTGTTCAGCGGCGACTGGCCGGCGGCATCACTGTGAAGAAAGACATTTTTAGCCACGGATCGAACACGGACGAAACACGGATAAAGGCAAAGACGAAAGACCTTCACCACAGAGGACACAGAGAGCACAGAGGAAAGACAAGAAGAGGAAAGCAATGATCCGCAGATCGATCAGATGGACGCCGATGAGATCCGAAATGAAGTGGTCTGCTCTGCGGACATCGGATCTCATCGGCGGATCATGCTTTTCCTCTCCTGTCTTTTCTCTGTGTTTTCTGTGTCCTCTGTGGTGAAGTTCTTCTCTTCGTCTTCTGCCGTTATCCGTGTTCGATTCGTGGCCAAAATGTGTTTATTTCACTTCCCGCGGCATGATCGTCAGCACGTCGGCCGTCGGCAGTGGCATGCTCAGCCAACCCAAGCGAAACCCGGTCAAATTAAGGGCGTCCACGCCGACGAGCATCGGCCGGTAGCGGGACACCGGAATGGGGGCGGGCTTGTCGTCCGGGGCTTGGAAACTGGCCAGCACCAGCGGCGACACTTCTTCTTCCGCGCCCGGGTTGAACGCCCGCGACAGGTCCAGCCCTTCGACCAGTGGCTTGGGCGGCTCGGCCGGTTGCGAGGCCGCGGCGACTTCGACGGCCGCCGGCTCGCTCTTCGGCGCGGGGACGGCCACTTTCTTCGGCTGCCCGAAGTGCCACGCGACGGCCAAGACGCCGACCACGGCGGCCCCGACGAACATTTTCTTCATGACGGTCGCTCCGATGCCAAAAATGCGGAATATCGGGGCCGCCGGGAAAAATCCAGCCCGGTTTGCCCGGCCCGCCTAACTCCAAAACCGAAGTGAGCCGACCGCCGTGAGGCGGCGGGTGG
>JAYUGD010001064.1:0-8878 GCA_043767785.1 Zavarzinella sp.
GCCGGAACCCCGGCGAGTACGCCCGGCGGACTCGCTCACCCAAGGTTCTTTGTCTCATTCATGGCGCGACGACGATTTTTGCACAAGCTCGGAGTGGGAGGAGGGCGGCGTCCTCGGCCGGCTGCTCGTGGTCGACTTCGCGGACAAGCAGCACCCCGACCTGCGTCACCGGTCCCGGGAGCGCGAGACGGCGTACGCGAATTGGGGGTACGCCATTATCGGCCGCCCGGCGTTGTCGCCGTGGGAGCAGTTCCTCGCCGACCGCCCGTCGGCGGACCCCGAGTTGCTGGCCAAGTGGAAAGGGGGCGCGTGATGGGCGGGTCGAGCGGATTTTGGCAGCGCAAAAAGCGCCCGAAGACGCCGGAGGACTACTACCGCGAGCGGTGTGACAGCCGGGAGCGCCGGGCCGCCCGGGCGCGGCAGTACGCCCCCCTCGCCGTCACGGTCGACATGGTGGCGGACCGCGACCGGCTGTACGAGTTGTTCGCGAACATGCGCGGCGACGCGGGCCCGGCCCCGGGGCCGGACGGCATCACGTACGCCGCCCTCACCAACTCCGAGGCGGGCGTCGTCGTGGGCAACGTGGCCGCGGACTTGAAGGAGGGCTGCTACCGGCCGTGGCCGCCGAGGGTGATCCACATCCCCAAGCCCGGGGGCCGCGGGCGGCGGCGGTTGAGCCTGGGGAACGTGTTGGACCGGGTCGTCGCCGCCTCGCTGCTCGCGGCCGTGCAAGAGCACGCCGAACGCCTCTTCCTGCCGTGCTCTTGGGGGTACCGGCCGGGCCGGGGGGCGTGGGGCATGCTCCTCGCCGTCGAACGGGCCGTCGCCGACACGGGCCGCCGCGTCGTGGTGAACTGCGACATCAAGGCGGCGTTCGATTCGGTGCCCGTCAAGGAAGTCCTTGCGTGTCACGAGGAGATGATCGCGGGGTGGCCCCTCACCGACATCCCCGGGCGGGAGCGGGAGCGGGAGCGGGAGGCCGGCCGGCTGCTCGATTTGGTGCGCACCGTGCTGCAAGCCGGAAGTAAGCGGCGACGCGTCGGCATCCCGCAAGGCAACCCGTATTCGCCGCTCTGTTTAAATTTGTTGCTCACCAAGTTGCTGGACCGCCCGCTGACGGCTACCATGACACCGCCGGTCTGGTTCCGGTACGCCGATAACATGGCGTACCTGTGCCACACCGTGTCCGAGGGCCGAAAGGTTCTCCGGGAGATTCGTCGGCGCCTGCTCCCCCTGGGGATGGCCTTAAAAGGCGGCGCGGACGTGTGCGACCTTCAGGCGGGCGGGGAGACCGAGTTGCTCGGCTTCACCCTCAGCCTGACGGGCGACGTGATGGCGTACGGGCTCGGTGACGGGGCCGTCGACCACCTCCGGGAGAGTCTGCTCGAGGCGCACTACGCCTTCCACTCCGCCGACAGGGCCGAACAAGCCCTGTCCGGATGGATCGACGCATGCGGCCCCGCCCTCGCGGGTGACGGAGACCTGTGCGGCCGGATCGTTCGGACGTTGGCGAGCCTCGGCTTTCACCACCTGTGTGACCCGAGGGCCTTGGCGACCCAACTGCGAGCGGCGCGACACCGGTGGCTGGCGTTCCGTAACACGACCGCCGCCCCACCGACCGCGTAGAGACGGACCTCCCCGGCGTTGCACGTTGGCTCCGCCCAACGTCCCCGACAGACTGCGACTGCGGTCTGATGCCGGGGGCCGATTGTTCGGCCCCCGGGCTTTTTCCTCCCTCCGGGCAGTACGCCTCCGGGCGCCGTCCGCGGGGCAATCTCCCCCGGCGCTTCGCCATGCTGTCTCTCGCCGACAAGCTCCGCGCCCTCGACGGCGACCTGTGCGACTACATGTGCGCCAACATGGCCCAAATGTTGGACCCGCCCCGCCCCCTCCCGCGGCGGGAACTGGACCTGGTTGACATGGGCCCCCTCGGGGGCGTGGACTCCGACGGGCGGGAATTTCCGGCGCACTACTGGTACCTGAAGGAAAGCGTGCCGCCCCAGGTCTTCCGCCGCGTCGCGGACGCCCGGACCCTGGTCCACCCCAAGGTTCTGTTGGACGCCGACGACATGCAGATCCTGATCGACACGGCCGACTGCTGTCAGCTGCAGCCGGGCCTCCGGTGGATCGCCGACCGCCTGTTGCACCGGCGGGCCGCGGACACGTTCGGCGAGACGGCCGAGTGGGCCAAATGGGTCGGCGGGAAGAAGCGGGGTGGCGAGTTGGCCAACTGGAAAGCGTGTTGCGTCCGAATCTCGCCCGCCTTGGGGAAGAGCGGGTTGCCGTTGGCGACGGGCTTGGGATGGGTGAAGGAGTGGGTGCGCCTGATCCGGGCGTACCAAATGGAGATGGAGCGGCCCGACTTGACGCCGGCCCCCGTCGGCGCGAGTCCGGCCGCGGCCGCCCGCCACTGCCCGTCGGTCTCCCGCCCCGACCCGGAGACGGACGCCCGGGCCGAACTCTACCGAAACCCCACGCGGAAGATCAAAGACTTGATGAAGTACCTCCGGCCAGTCATCGCCGGCATGGAGGGTGAGGTTACTTGCAAGGCGATCATCAAAGCCGCCGGCGGCAACCGGAAGGATTTACTGTTCGCCATCCAGTGCCTGCGATTCCGGGGCGAGTTGCCCGTAGCCGAACGGCGCCCCGGCGTCTCTGCGCTGACGCGCGACGGTCATCGCGTGCATGCCTGACCGCTTGGAGTCTGTCCGAGTAATCCTGTCGTTTCTTTTCGCTGACCCTGATCTTGCTGCCGGCCTGAGGTCTCTTTGACCTCGGCCGGTCTCGGCGCGCACCGCAGCCTTCAAGCGCCAGCAGGGCGAGTTGCGGCAAGCCAAATCTTCGGCAGATTGTGCGTCAGGCAGATCAACTGCCACTCGGCCGATACCTTGGCCAAACCACGCGGCAGAAACGCCCGGATGCCACGCACCGACTTAATCTGCCCAAACACCGGCCCGACGATGTGCTTGCGGGCTGCGTACAGCAACTTACCGGATGCCGACCGCAGCTTGTGCGTCATCTTCTCCTAGGCGCTCGCATCAACCGGCGGCGTTCCCGTCACCAACGGCATCGGAGCGTCGGTGTGTTTCTGCCGGCCCGTGGCGATGTGTGGGTCCATCCCCATCTTCCCCAACTCCGCGATGCTCTTGTTCGCGTAGCCGTAACTCATGGCCTTGTGCCGCGAGGCGTTGGCCTTAATCTTGGTCCCGTCGGCGGACAGGTCGCCGAGTTTGGCCAAGCCCATTTCACCGGCCAGACCCAACACGTCGAGGAACAGGGGCTTGAACGCCGCCAGACGGGGCTTGCGGAAATCGCTGATGGTGCGGAAGTCGGGGCGGTCGCCGTCGACAATCGCTCGGAAGGCCAAGGTGCGTTCGCAAGCGGCGGCGATCTTGCGGCTGGCGCGGACGCCCACCGCCTAGGCGCAGACCAAGAGCGTCGCCGTCATGGTGACGTCGAAGGGCGGCTGACCACGCATCTCGCGGGCGCAGTACTGATGGAAAGCCGAGAGGTCCATCCGCGGGACGACGTCGCGTAGAAAGAACACCAAGTCGTCTTCCGGAAGAACGTCGCTGGGCGAGACCACTTGTTGACTGCCCTGCCGGGCGTCCCACGCTCGGTAAGTCTTGAGTTGATCGTCCGTGATCCCTGACCCCGGGGTTCCTCCGCGATCTGCCGTCGCGGTACGCAACCACAAGCATCGGTGGATCAGTCGAAACCGGAAAGAGCAATCGTTACATCTGCCGAACGACACCGCTTTGTCGGACAGACTCCTAGGCTGGTGGGCGAACCCCGCGTTTTCTTCGCGGGCATGGCCTCGCCGGCCCGGCTGAACAAGTCGTCGAGCCGCCCGTCTGAAAAAGAGGGTCGGGAACGCCGGCCGCCGCGCCCTTCTTCATTTGGCCGCACGCGTGAGACCGCCGAGCCCAACCCAGCCCGCGACCGACGCGGCCCCGGCGGAAGCGGCCGGCCCACGACAAGGTCTGACGCATCGCCTTCAACGCCTGGCCGGCGTCCCGACACTTCCGGCAATCACCTCGCCGTCCGATCCGAGTCCCCGACAACTCCGCGCGGTCCGCGTGGCGGCCACACCGGCAAGCGGCCTCGGCGCGGCCCGACGGAATACTCGTCGCGTCGCGATCGTCGACACGTCCGGCGACATGTCCCCACAAGGTCCGGACACCCGCTCCACTTCACGGCGACGGTTGACAACCCGCGGCTCACAGAGGCTTGGCCTCCGGCCGCGTGCCCGGCCGGTCACCCGGGGCTCGCCGCCGTCCTTCGGCACGATCACGCGACCGGGTGACCAGACAATGCATCGGCCGCCTTGCCGGGGACTGGCGATACGAACCCACCCCGCCGCACCGAGTGGCGACCTACGGTCGAGCTCATGCCCGCGGCGAATTTCCTCTTCCTGCACGGCCCCGATTCAATCCAGACTCGTCCCGTTGGTTAGTCGCTCGGCGTCATCAAATCGGAACTACGGAACCTTCGAATCCCGCGCGCCCGGGAGGTATGACTGATGAGACGCGGCCCTTGGCTGCGCCCGCTCGGCCGGACGCCGGGCGGCGGATTAGTTGGACGCGGAAGACGATCCGGCCCAGCCGGCTCCCGCCGCGGCGGCCCGTAGCCAGGAGGGACGACGGGCCGGGACCGAGACGGACGGGCGGGCGGTCAAGCCGACAGCCGTGCAGAGGGCCGTCCGCTCCGTCGGCGCCCAAACGGCTGACGGTCTGACGCGGTGGCGGCCGTCGGGGCCGGCCCGCCGCGGCTGAACGCCGCCCGCGCGAAAGGCCGCGCGGGCGGCAGCTGAAGGGCAAGTGACATAGGACGGGAGCGACGATGACCATGACTCCAAAAACCGAAGCCGGCGGCGAGAGCGAGCCGCAGCCGGCGCCGCTGCTCATCGACATCAACAGGCTCGGCCGGCTGATGAGCCGGTCCCGCGCCGCCCTGGAGCGGGACTTGGCGGCCGGCCGGCTGCCGCGGCCGCTGAAGGTCGGCCGGTCGAACCGCTGGCGGCTGGCCGAGATCCGTGCCTGGATCGAAGCCGGCGCGCCGCCGAACGCGGAGTGGCAGGCCATGCGGGCGGCGGCCGGGCGGCGGCCGGCGCCGTAGGCTGTCGGTGGTTAGTCGGCCGGCCGGCGGGGGACACCTGCCCCGCGGCGGGCCGTGGCACACTGGCCGGGCGTCCCCGCGGACCCCGGCCGAAGGATGGACGATTTATCGATCCGGCTTTCGGATTGAGGGAGATGCCATGGCCAGTTTATTCCGCTCGACGTATTCCCGGCCGGCGCCCGCGGACGCCCATCGCGTCACGCTCAACGGCAAGCCGGCGGTCCGGTTCAAAGGGCCGGACGGCAAGCCGCTGACGGCCCCGCTGACGAAGGACGGGGCCAAGTGCCTCGTCAAGTCGCCGACGTGGTCCGGCAAGTACCGCGACGCCAGTGGCGTTGTCCGCGTCGTCGCCTTGTCCAAGAACAAGGAGGCCGCCGGGGCGATGCTCCGCGAGATCGTGACCCGCGTCGAACACGAAAAGGCGGGCCTCGTGGACCCCAACGAACGGCACGTCAAGACGCCCCTCGCCGACCATCTGCCCGACTGGCTGGCGAGCCTGACGGCTGCGAACCGGGACCCGAAACACGTGGACGACCGCGAGATGCGGGCCCGCCGCGTGCTCGACGAATGCGGCTTCGTGTTCGCCAAAGACCTGTCGGCCCAGCCACTGGAACGCTTCCTGACCAAGCTGAAAACCGACGAGGAGGCGTCGATCCGCACGGCCAACGCATACTTGCAAGCCATCCGCCAGATGATCGGGTGGATGGTCGCGGACGGCCGCATGCCCCGCGACCCGCTGGCGGGCGTGGCCGGCGGCAACGTCGCTTTGGACGTCCGGTATCAGCGGCGCAGCTTGAGCGACGAGGAGATGGCCGCCTTGGTGACCACGGCCGCCGAGTCGGCCGCAGAGTACCGCGGGCTGACCGGCCGCGACCGGGCGGCCGCCTACATGACCGCGATGGGGACCGGCTTCCGCGTGGCCGAACTGGCGGCCCTGACGCCGCGGCACTTCGTCTTCACGCCGGGCCTGTTCACGGTGACGCTTCCGGCCGAAACGACAAAGAACCGCAAGGCCGTCACGCAGCCGATCGCGGCGGGCCTGGCGGACGGCCTTCGGGATTACTTGGCCGGGAGGAACGTGGACGAACCTGTGTGGCCGGGGACATGGTCGGAGAAGGCCGCGAAGATGCTCCGGATCGACCTCGAGGCGGCCGACATCCCGTACGCCGTCGACTCGCCGACGGGGCCGCTGGTGTGCGACTTCCACGCGTTGAGGTTCTCCTACGTCGCGTCCCTGGACCGGGCCGGCGTGCCCCTGCGGCTGGCGGTCCAGTTGGCCCGTCACAGCGACCCGAAACTGACAATTAACCGCTATGGCCGGGCCCAAGTGATGGAGCTTGCCGACGCCGTCAAAGGGCTTAAAACGGGCCAATCACTAGCACCACCGCTTGTACCTGCTTGCACCAAACTTGTACCGGAAAGCGATGGGTCAAACGGCAAGATGATGGTTAATGATGGAGATGGTTTGAAACAGGTGAAGCTGAAAGTGCTTGATTTGGAAGGAGTTGAGGGCTTGCGAGGTGATGTGATGGGGGAAGAGGAGGATGCCTTCGCACGGGTTCGAACCGTGGACCCGCTGATTAAGAGTCAGCTGCTCTACCAACTGAGCTACGAAGGCTTTTTGGACACCTGTATTTAAGGGCGGACGCGGGGCGGTTTCAAGGGCGCGCCCCTTAAAATCTCCCGCAACGACCTCGCGGGTAGGGAGTGTGACCCGCCGCCGTGGGTTCGCGGGTCAGGCGCGGATTCCGCGCTTGCGTTGGCGGTAGTACTTCAGGCCGGGGACGAAGAAACTGCCGGCCATCGTCGCCCCCAACAGGATGATCTGCCAGTCGGGGATCAGCGGCATCACAACGGCCGTCAGGAACATCACGACGGCGTTGACGTAGAACCGGCCCGACAGGATCCCGGCCTTGAAAACAAACACCATGCCGGCCGAGACGGCGATGGCCGGGGACAGCGTCAGCGCGGGCTTGTCCAAGATCACTTCGATCAAAAAGAACATGATGCTGGCCGTCACCCCGGCCGCCCAGGCGTGGGCGATCTGCCGTTCCACGAACAGCACCGGCCCGGCCCGGCGCCGCAGCCGCCACAGGATCATCCCCCACGCGACGAGGCCGACGCTCCACAGGGCCAAGTAGGCCGAGTGGTTGCGGACGCCGACCCAGTCCATGACTTGGGTCAGCACGCACAACAGCAGCGTGGCGAGGCTGTGCCACATCCACAACACGCCCCAGTTCTCCAAGACGCCGATGTGGTGCGTCTCGCGCATGAGCCGGGCGAACAGGTAGCCCAGCCCGCTCGGGTGACTCGACACGGCCTCGCCCGCGAGGTACGCCTCCAAGTCGTCCGCGAGGCCGGCGGCGGTGTCGTAGCGCAGGTCGATCGGCTTTTGCAGGCACTTGAGGCAGATCATCTCCAAGTCGCGGTCGAGCGACGGGATGAGGAAGCGCGGGGAGACCGGCTCCTGCTCCACCACCAAAAACAGGGCGTCCACCGCGTTCGCCGCTTGGAACGGCGGGCGGCCGGTCAGGCACTCGTACAGGATGGCGCCGAGGGCGTACACGTCCGTGGCGGCGGTCAACTCGCGCCGGCCGGTCGCCTGTTCCGGGGCCATGTACCCCGGCGTGCCGACGATGGCCCCTGTCTGCGTCCGCCAGTCGGCCGTGCTCTCCGGCGTCATTCGTAACCGGCGCGCGAGGCCGAAGTCCGTCACTTTCGGGATTGCGGATTGCGGATTGCGGATTGCGGATTGAAAGGCAGTTTTCGGCCCGTCGGGGACTGTCTTGTCTTTGGCGTTTGAATCCGAAATCCGAAATCCGAAATCCGAAATGGGATCGGCCAGCAGAATGTTGGCCGGCTTCAAGTCCCGGTGCAGGACGTTCCCCTCGTGGGCGTGGTGGACGGCCCGGGCCACGTCGGCGAGCAGGCGGGCGGCGACGCGCGGCGGCAGCGGCCCCTCGGCTAATTGCTGCGAGAGCGTGCGGCCGGCGACGTACTCCATCACGATGTATGGCAGGCCGTTCTGGTGCCCGACCTCGAACACGGTGACGATGTTCGGGTGCTTCAACTTGGCGGCGGCCTCGGCCTCGGCCAGGAACCGCGCCCGGTCCGTCTCGGACGACAACCGCGCCTCCCGCATCAGCTTGACGGCCACCAACCGGTTGAGCGACCGCTGCCGGGCCTTGTACACGACGCCCATGCCGCCGCGGCCGAGTTCTTCAATCACTTCGTAATCACCGACGGCCGTCGGCGGCGGCGGGGCCGTCTCCGGCCCGTTGTACCCGACCGTGGCCGGCAGCCCGGTCGGCGTGGGCGCGTTGGCGAAGGCGGCGGCGAATTGGGCCGTCGCCCACAAGGCCCGCAGCTCGTCCGCAATGTCCGGGTGATCTTTCGCGGCCCGCTCAATGTCGGCCGACTGGCCGAGCCGTTGCCGCTCCCCGAGGTCGGCCAAGACGAGCGCCAGCCGGTCGTCGGCGGCGGCGGGAGAATCGACGGCGTTCATGGGGGTATTGTAGAGGCGGGGGCGATTTGTTTGATGTGGGGTACGTTTCCAACGTGCCGGCTCCGTCGGCCGTCGGCGCAGTCTTCGGAGCCGACGGCCGGACTGCCTCGGGGGACTAGAGCGGAGTTCAGAATGGTGTCGCGTCCGCGAACGGGTGCCGGCGTTTTACCTCACCCCCTAGCCCCCTCTCCGAAGCGGAGAGGGGGGACCAGTCACCGAATTTGGCTGTGAGTCATCACAGTGATGGAGACATTC
>JAYUGD010001065.1:0-3196 GCA_043767785.1 Zavarzinella sp.
GTCGTGGCCCGCGTCTGGCCCGCCTGCGCCGCCGAGCCGGGCGATCTCCCGGCGCACCGCCTTGAGGCTGGCCAGGAAGCTGAACACACACAAGAGGGAGAACGCGACCGTCGCCGCCATCACGACGAGGGCGATGATCTTGATCTCTTTCTCGTAGTCGGCCGGGTTGAATTGCGGCGGCGGCGGGTTGTTCGCGTTGTTCGCGTTGTTCGCGTTGTTCGCCGGTTTGTTCTTCGGGGCGTCCTTCGGGGCGTTCTTGCCGAAGGGGGGCGGGTTGTTCGGTTGCTGCTGGGCCTGTTGGGCCTGCATCTGCTTCTGCATGTCGGCGAAGAGGACCATGAACAGGACGCAGAAGCCGACGACGCCGGCGACCATCATCGCGATGAACGCCGTCAACTGGGCCTTGGCCCACGCGCCCGCCCCGGTCGCCCCCAAGGCCGACGCGATGCGGATTTGGGCGACGAGGCCGACGATCTCGGCGACGGCGAACCCCATGTAAAACAGGCCGAGGCCGCACCCGCCGATCTGGATGATGACGATGGCCCACAGGAAGGCGAACTCGGCGACGGCGACGCCCGTGATCGCCATGCCCGCCCCGAGGACGCCAAGGACGGCGCTGAGGGCGGCCATGATGCCGGCCGTCACGCCAATCCCACGGGCGGGCAGGTACGGCGTCTTGCCCACGCCCATGCGGCCGACGGCCCAGAGGACGGCGAACACGGCCGTGAACAGATGGTTGCCGATGATGAGGGCCATCTGGGCCGACGTGAACTTCTGCGGGTTGTCGTCCTTCTGGTCGCTGGCGAGGCTGAAGCCGCCGATCAACAGGGAGGCGATGATGATCAAGACGAAGGCGATGGCGAGGTTCCGATACCCGGCCGCGACGCGGGTCCACTTCGCGATGCGCGGGCCGGGGTCGGCCGCCGCCGCCTCGCGGGCCGGCTCCCGAAAGGTCGGGTACTCGGCCGCCCGGCGGCGGGACGCCGAGGGGAAGTCCCCCAGCCGGTCGGCGTCGATTTCGGCGGCGGGCACTTGGATGACCGCGTCGCACTCCGGGCAGCGGCCCGGCCGGCCGGCGAACGCCTCGTCGACGTGGAAGCGAAAGGCACATTCCGGGCAGGTGACAGAGATCGGCATGCGGGTTCCGGGTCGGCGGTTCGGGGGTTAACGGTTCCGTTACTTGGGCTGGGGAATCTTCCACGCGGGGTCGTAGGGCAAGGAAAAGATCTCCTGAATCCGCTCGGCCCGCCCCGCGTTGGCTTCCAACAGCGTTTCGACCGCCTGTCGAATCTTGGCCACGCGGGCGTCGGCGACCGGCCCGCCCGCCCCGCGGTCGATGCGGTCCAAGACGGCCGCCACGTCCAGCAACTTGCTGCGGGCTTCGAGGAAGAAGGCGTCGAGGGCCTTGGCGGCGGGCATCGGGGTCATGGGGCAAGGCCTCCAGCAGCAATATCGGTCATTGGCGAATCGGCCGTCATTCAACACCCGGTTTTCGCCCCACCGGGGCGGGGGAAAATAGCCAGGGGCGGCTTCCGCCCCTGGACGACGAGCCGTCTCTCAATTTGTATTTGCCCCAACGGGGCGCCGGTCGAAAACAAAGGCGCCCCGTTGGGGCAAAAACGTTGCTGCTTTGGGCCGGTCCAGGGGCGGAAGCCGCCCCTGGCTATTACCCTCCGCCCCGTTGGGGCGAAAACCAAAACCTTCTTCCGATTCACGTTTCGAACTGGTTCCGGATGGCCCGCTTGGCGGCGGCGGCGAGCATGGCATACCAGGCGAAGAGGACCACGCCGTACAGGGCGACGACGGCGCCGGCGATCATCAGGCGCTGCGTCACTTGCTTGTCCGGGTTGGCGAACGGGTTGCCATACTGGTCGAGTGTGACCCGCAGCGGTTCGACGGCCGGGAAGAACAGCGTCGCGGCGGCCATCATCGCCGGGGCCACCAAGACGAAGGTCAGGAATGTCCCCACGGAGAGCAGCAACTTGGGCCGGCCGGCCGCCCAGCCGACTTGGGCGATGAAGAAGAGCGTGAACAGGTCGGCCAGCACGGCGGCCGGCGCCCACACGCACAGGCCGAGCGGCCCGGCCTCCGGCGGGAGCTTGAACTTCTCCGCGTAGCCGAAGTAGTACGCGGCCGCGGCCCCCGCCCCGACGACGCCCAGCAGCGTGCAGAACGTCGCGGCGCGGGCCAGCCCGCGGGCGGCGGACGGGTCGGGGACGGCGTTGCACTTCACCCGCCCGAGGAACAGCAGCAGCAGCCCGAAGCAGACCGCCGGGACGGTGTACGCCAGCGCCAGTTCCTTCCAGAAGGGCAACTCGGCCCGGCCCAAGAAACCGGGGGCGTCGGCCGCCGCCTGCTCCGGCTTCAAGTACGCCCAGATGATGTGGCCGAGGGCGCCGAGGAACGGGACCATCCACAGGATCAATCCGCCTTGCACCAGCGACAGCCCGCGGCACGCCCCGGTCCACCCCGAGCCGGTCGATGTTCCGGGCAACTGCGTGGCCGGCCCCGGCGTCGGCGGCAGGATGAAACTGCTCGCCGGCTTCGGCAAGTTCAGCGCCGGGCCGCCCGCGAAGCTGGACGGCCGTTCCATCTTGCTGCCCGACGTGTACGGCACCGGGGCGGTCGGGATTCCCGGGGACGGCACGCCGGGCATGCCGCGGAATTTGATGGACGGCGGCGCGGGCAAGGCCGTCCCGGCGGCGCCGAACTCCATCATCGGCGGCCGGCCGGCGCCGCCGAGCATCAAGTCTTGGTCCGACAGCGGCGTCGGGGCCACGTCGTCGGCCATCGGCCGGTGCGCGCCGGTCATCTCGGCCGGGTTTTGCGGCGGGCCGCCCGGCGGCTCGAACCCGAAGTGCGAGGCCGGGGCCAGCGACGACGGCACCTGCAAGATGGCCGCGCAACTCGGGCACCGCACGCGCCCGCCGATGGACTCGTCCCGCACGCGGAACGGCTTCTGGCACTTCGGGCAGTTCAGCGTGATCGGCATGAAAAGTTCCAACGGTTAAGGACGGGAAGCAAAAGTCGCGGAACGCCCATGGACGGCCGTCCATGGGCTTCATGCGGCATCAGTGCGCGTGCCTAAGATTCCAGTCGTCGTGGCCCGCGTCTGGCCCGCCTGCGCCGCCGAGCCGGGCGATCTCCCGGCGCACCGCCTTGAGGCTGGCCAGGAAGCTGAACACACACAAGAGGG
>JAYUGD010001066.1:0-8826 GCA_043767785.1 Zavarzinella sp.
TTGTCTTCTTGGCGGCCTTGGCGTCTTGGCGGCTAAAAATCTTTCTGCCCGCTCAAATCACCGTGCCGTCGGGCACTTTCATCCCCTTTGGGATCACGACGATGCCGTCGCGAATGTAGTAGTACTCCCCGTCCACGTTCTGCTGGCTGCCGCGGTAGTCGATGGTCACGTTGTTGCCGACGCGGCAGTCTTTGTCGAGGATGGCCCGCTCGATGTGGCAGTGGTCCCCGATGTTGAAGTTCGGGACGCCGGCCTTGCGGTTGGCCTCCCGCTCTTCGTCGGACTCGTAGCGGTCGGCCCCGATGACGACGGTCTGGATGATCTCGCACTTCTCGCCGATCCGGCTGCGCACCCCGAGCGAGCAGTGGTCCAGGTTGGTGCCGGACTTTACCACACACCCGTCGCTGATGAGGCTGTCCTTCACCGTGGCCCCGCAAATGCGGGCCGCCGGCAGGAACCGCATGCGCGTGTAAATCGGCCCGGACGGGTGGTAGAACTCGAACTTCGGGTTCTCGCGGGCCAAGTCCAGGGACGACTGATGGTACGACCGGATCGTCCCCAAGTCCTCCCAATACCCGTCGAACAGGTGGGCCTGCACCTTCAGACTCTTGTAGTGCTTCTGGAAGATGTCCCGGCCGAAGTCCGTGTCCTCCGGGTCTTTCAGCAGCCGCAGCAGCACCTCCCGCTTGAACAGGTAGATGCCCATGCTGGCGAGGTAATTCCGGCCGTCGGCCTTGATGCCGCGGGCCTCGATCCACTCCGTCGGTGTGCGGAACGGCTCGTGCTCCTTGGCGGCGACCTTCGGCTTCTCGATGAACGAGATGATCCGGCCGGTCTCGTCGGCCTTCATGATCCCGAACCCGGCGACGTGGCTCTCCGGGACCGGGAGCATGGCGATGGTGATGTCCGCGTCCGTCTGGACGTGGGTCGCCTGCAGATCTCGGTAATCCATGCGGTACAGTTGGTCCCCGGAGAGGATCAGGACGTCCGTGCAGGGGTCCTCCTCGATCTGGCGGACGTTCTGGCGGACGGCGTCGGCCGTCCCCTGGTACCACTGCGACCCCTCCATCGTCTGCTGGGCGGCGAGGATCTCGACGAACCCCTTAGAGAACTGGTCGAACTTGTACGTGTTGGCGATGTGCCGGTGCAGGCTGGCCGACAGGAACTGCGTCATCACATAGACGCGATTGATGCCGGAGTTCAGGCAGTTGCTGATCGGGATGTCGATGAGCCGGTACTTGCCGGCGACGGGCACGGCCGGCTTGGCCCGGAGCTGCGTCAGGGGGAACAGGCGGGCGCCCTGGCCGCCGCCCAAGATGATGCTGAGGACCGAGCGAGGCATGTTTTTCTCGGAGAGGGGATGTCCGCTAGGAAGATGCTACACCGGCCGGCGCCCGAAGGGAAGCAATCAAATCACCGGGTTTCCGAAAGTCTTGCCGGCATAACCGGCCACGGCGCCCGCCACCCGCCCGGCGTCTTCCGTCTGGTCGTTGACGGCCACGCCGCGGAAGGCGTTCCCCCCCAAGTAGAGGCCTGGCCATTTGGCCGTTTCCCTCTCAAGGCGCGCGACGCGGGCGAGGTGCCCGACGTGGTACTGCGGGATGGCGTTCGGCCAGCGGACGACGTGTCGAAATGCGGGCTGTCCGGAAACGCCCATCACCGCCGCCAATTCGCGGTGAACAGCCGCGACGAGTCGGTCGTCATCCCAATCCAGCACGTCCGGCCGGTTCCACCCGCCGCACAAGGCCCGCCACAGCACATGGCCGCCCGGCGCGCGGCCGGGGAATATGGACGAACACCACTGCACGCCGAGGATGTCCCGCCGCGTCGCCTGCGGGGTGATGAAGCCGAACCCGTCCAACGAGTGATTGCCGGCGTCCTCCCGCCGGTAGCCAAGGGCCACCACGGCGATCTTGTTGTGCCGGATGGCCGCCAGTTCATCGGCCAAACCGCCGTCCAGCTCCCGCAAGAGCTTGGCCTGCGCGAAAGCGGGCGACGTGAGGACGACGACATCCGCTTCCAAAATCCGGTCATCATCCCGTGTGAGTTGCCAAGAGCCGTCGAGCATTTGCCGAAGACCGTTCACCGGCGTGTTGAGTTTTAACGATTCGCCCAACGCTTCCACGAGCCGGTCGATGAGCCGCCCAAGCCCCTCGCGGAAGGACCACATTTTCACCGGCTGCGGCTCCCGACCTTCCGCCTTGGCCGCTTCCCGCCGACGCCGGGCGGCGTCGCGGAACCCGCGGCTCACGCTGCCGAAGTCACGCTCGAACTGCTTAAGCCTGGGGAACGCCGCATCGACGCTCAATAACGCCGGGTCGGCCGCGTGAATCCCGGTCACGAAGGCGTCGGCTAGTACGTCGGCGACCTCGGCCCCGGCCCGCCGACGGGCGAAAGCGGCGACGGACTCCTCCCCCGCGGGCGGGTTCGGCTGCCGGCGTTTCTCCCAGAGCAAATTGAACTTCCCCCGCCAGCCCAAGACGGGCGAGCGTAGGAATGCCCACAGCGACCCGGGCAGCGGCAGGAGTTTGCCGTCGAGGCACAAGTAGCGGTTCTTGCGCGAGCCTTCACTGGCCGCGATCAGTTCATCCGCGATGCCCAAGTCACGGCACAGATCGACCGTGGACGGCTTGGCGTCCAAAAACCCGTTCGGCCCCGCCTCGACGCGGTAGCCGTCGATCAGGAGCGTGCGGATGTTGCCGCCGGGGACGGGGTTCTTTTCGAGAACCGTCAGTATGGCGTGGGGAAGCAACTGCCGGATGCGGAAGGCGGTCGTTAAGCCGGCGAGGCCGGCGCCGACGACGGCGATGCGGGGACGAGTCATGGGGGCGACAATCTCCCATCGCATTGACGAGGCGAGCGGGGGACGTCAGTCCCTCGATTCTGGTATCGGCCTCGCCCCGAGAGAGGCATGGCTTCGGTGAGAAGCGGGGGATTGACATCCCCCGCTCGCCAAAGCGGCCGGGATTCGCCCGGTTGCCCATGCCCGCATTCTACGGCGTGCCTATCATGAACCCTACTGGCGAAAAGTGTTCGTTGACCCGTGACCCGCGGAACCAAGTGATGGACGTTTTGCAGCGGACCGACCCGGACATCTGGCAGGCCATCGAGGCGGAAAAGTCCCGCCAGCAGGTGGGCCTGGAGATGATCGCCTCCGAGAACTACACCAGCCCGGCCGTCATGCTGGCCCAAGGCTCGGTGCTGACCAACAAGTACGCGGAAGGCTACCCCGGCAAGCGGTACTACGGCGGCTGCGAGCACGTCGATGTCGTCGAAAAGCTGGCCATCGACCGCCTGTGCAAGCTCTTCGGGGCCGAGCGGGCCAACGTCCAGCCGCACTCCGGGGCGCAGGCCAACATGGCGGTGTTCCTCGCCGCGTTGCAGCCGGGGGACACGTTCCTCGGGCTGGACCTCGCCCACGGCGGCCACCTGACGCACGGGATGAAGCTCAACATCTCGGGCAAGTACTTCAAGCCGGTCGCCTACGGCGTGACGCCGGACACGCACCGCATCGACTTTGATGCCGTCGCCAAGGCGGCCCGCGAGCACAAGCCGAAGCTGATCCTCGCCGGGGCCAGCGCCTACCCGCGGGAACTCGACTTCGCGAAGTTCGGGGAGATCGCCAAAGAAGTCGGCGCCCTGTTCATGGTGGACATGGCCCACATCGCCGGGCTGGTGGCCGCCAAAAGGCACGCCGACCCGATCCCGCACGCGGATTTCGTCACCACGACCACGCACAAGACCCTGCGCGGCCCACGGGGCGGCGTCATCATGTGCAAAGAGGCGTGGGGCCAAAAGATCAACTCGGCCGTGTTCCCCGGCATCCAAGGCGGCCCGCTGATGCACGTCATCGCGGCCAAGGCCGTCTCCTTCTTGGAAGCGGCCCAGCCGGCGTTCACGACCCATATCGGCCAAGTGCTGGCCAACGCCAAGGCCCTCGCGGACGAGTTGCAACAGCTCGGCTTCCGCATCGTCTCCGGCGGGACGGACACACACCTGATGCTCGTGGACGTGTGGTCGAAGGGCGTCAGCGGCAAGGCGGCCGAACACGCCCTCGACGCGGCCGGGATCACCGTCAACAAGAACATGATCCCCTACGACACGCGGGCCGCGATGGACCCCTCGGGCATCCGGCTCGGCACGCCGGCCCTGACGACGCGCGGCATGGAAGAAGCCGAGATGCGCCAGATCGCCAAGTGGATCGGCGACGTGCTGGCCAAGCCGGACGACGACGCCACCCTCGGCCGGGTGCGGGACGACGTCCGCGGCCTGTGCCAACAGTACCCGGCCCCGACGACGGCGTGAGGCGAGACGGAGAGTCATGGCGCGCGGGAAGCGGACGTTCGTGTTTCTGGGGACCGGCACGTCGGTCGGCGTGCCCATGATCGGGTGCGACTGCCCCGTGTGCCGGTCGGACAACCCGCGGAACAGCCGCTACCGCTCCTCGGCCCTCATCCAAACCGAAGCCGGCAACATCCTGATCGACACCGGCCCGGAGTTGCGGCTACAACTCATCCGCGAGCGCATCAGCGTCGTCCACGCCGTGCTGTACACACACTACCACGTCGATCACCTCTACGGCCTCGACGACCTGCGGCTGGTCGCCAAGCACCTCGGCGGCTCCGTCCCGCTGCACTGCAACGAAGAAGTCGAGAAGGTCATCCGGCAAACCTTCTCTTACGCCTTCACGGAAGACGCCGCCCCCATCGGCTTCGTCCCCAAGCTGCACTTCCAGCGCATTGACACGAACCCGTTTGAAGTCCTCGGCGAAACCGTGACGCCGATCCCGGTTCATCACAGCATCTTCAACGTCTACGGCTTCCGCGTCGGCGACATGGCCTACTGCACGGACGTCAGCGAAATCCCCGACTCGAGCTGGCCCCTCTTGGACGGCGTCAAAACGCTCGTGATCGACTGCCTGCGCTACAAGGCCCACCCGGCCCACATGGGGCTGAACGAGGCCCTAGAAGTGATCGAGCGCGTGAACCCGGACAAGGCGTACCTCACGCACATGTCCCACGAATTGGATTACGAGGTGTTGCCGAAAGATTTGCCGGGCGGCGTTGAGATGGCTTACGACGGGCTGCGGTTCGAGTTTTAAGAACTCAGAAATCAAAGATTAACCACAAAGGCACAAAGATCACACAGAGTGTCACAAAGCAGATGGAAACAGCCACGGCTCGCTTTTTGACCGTATTTTCTTGGTGAATCTTTGTGTGATCTTTGTGCCTTTGTGGTTCGTCTTTGATTAGTCGTTTTATCCTTGAAGGATTTTCGCCGATGCGTGACGTGCCCCCCGACCTGATGCACCGCCTGCGCCGCCACGGGCAGGAACACGCCGTCCACGGCTGGGACCGGCTGGACGCCGCCGCCCGCGCCGACTTGATCGGCCAGTTGGCCGGAATCGACTTTGAAAGTCTCGACGACTTGTACGCGAACCGCGACAAGCCGCAGGGGCTGCCGCCGAACGACCAGATTCAGCCGGTGCCGATGGTTCGCGGCGACGCCATCACTGCCGAAGCGACCGCTCTCGGCCACGCCGCCCTCGCGGCCGGGGAAGTGGCCGTGCTTCTCGTGGCCGGCGGGCAGGGCACGCGACTCGGGTTCAACCAGCCGAAGGGGCTATTCAAAATTGGGCCGGTCTCCAACAAGTCCCTGTTTGAAATCCACGCGGACAAGGTGTTCGCCATCAGCCGCCGGTATGGAAAGCCGGTGCCGCTGTTGGTGATGACCTCGCCGGTCACGCACGCGGAGACGGAGGTGTACTTCCGCGGGAAGAACTTTTTCGGCCTCCCCGCGTCGCAGGTGTTCTTCTTCCAACAGGGGACGATGCCGGCTCTGACGCTGGACGCCGGCAAGCTGCTTATGGAAAAGCCGGGCGTGGTGTTCAGCAGCCCGAACGGCCACGGCGGCACGCTGACGGCCGCCGCCGAGAGCGGCCTATTGGACGAACTGTCGGCCCGCGGCATCAAGCACATTTTCTACTTCCAAGTGGACAACCCGTTGGTCCGGCTCGCGGACCCGGCGTTCCTCGGGGAGCACATCCGCGTGAAGTCGGAAGTGTCCTCGCGGGCCATTGAGAAGGCGTACCCTAAGGAGAAGATGGGCGTGTTGGCCGTCGTGTCCGGCAAGTGCGGCATCATCGAATACTCGGACATGCCGGACGAACTCGTCCACGCCATGGCCCCGGACGGCAAACTGCTGCACCGGGCCGGCAGCCCCGCCATCCACATTTTCGACGTGGCCTTCCTGAAGCGGATCACGCAGGGGGAGACGCGCCTTCCCTTCCACTACGCCCGCAAGAAAGTGGAATACGCGGACGCTTCGGGGAAGACCGTGACGCCGACGAGCGAGAACGCCCTGAAGTTCGAGATGTTCGTCTTCGACGCCCTGCCGCTGGCCGAGCGCTGGCTGGTCGTGGAGTCGCCGCGCGAGGCCGAGTTCGCCCCGGTGAAGAACGCGACCGGCGTGGACTCCCCCGAAACGTGCCGACAAGCGATGAGCAACTTGGCCGGCGACTGGCTGCGGAAGGCCGGGGCCACCGTCCCGCAGGACGCGAATGGCAACGTCGGCGTGCCGCTGGAAGTCTCCCCCCGGTTCGCGCTGGACGCCGCCGAGTTCGCGGCCCGCATTTACGCCAAGCGGGCCGTCAGAGAAGCGACCTTCTTCGTATAGGTTTTGGTTTTGGTTTTGGTTTTGGTTTTGAATGCACTCATCTTGCTCCGCAAGATGAGTGACCTTCCCGCCACGGGATGCCGGCGTTACGGGCGGGAAGCCAATCCTCATGCGGAGCATGAGGAGTACACTCGGCCCTGCGAAACGGCGGTCGATTCATGAAAGATGAACGCATGGTGCACGCGATGATCATGGCCGGCGGCGGCGGGACGCGATTCTGGCCGCGCAGCCGGAAGGCGCACCCGAAGCAGTTCCTCTCGTTCACCGGGGACCGCACGCTCCTTCAAGAGACGTTCGACCGCGTCGAGGCCATAGTGGCGCCGGAGCGTTGTTGGGTCGTCACGTCCGCGGCGCACCGGCAAGAGACGATCACGCAACTGCCGGCCGTCGCCCCCTCACGAGTCGTCGGCGAGCCGGAAGGCCGGGACACCGCGGCGTGCATTGGCCTCGGGGCGGCGCTGATTGCCAAGGAAGACCCGGCCGCCACCATTGTGGTAATGCCGGCCGACCACGCCATTGAGCCGCAGGCCGAGTTCCACCGCGCCCTCAAGGCCGCCGCGGAATTGGCGGCCGACCACCCGGACGCCCTCATCACGTTCGGCATCCCGCCGACGGCCCCGGCCGTCGGGTACGGGTACATTCACCGCGGGCCGAAGGTGTCCGAGCGCCAAGGGGTGCCGGCCTACCGCGTGAAAGAGTTCCGCGAGAAGCCCAAGGCGGCCGTGGCCGAGGGGTACGTCGCCAGCGGCGAATACTACTGGAACAGCGGCATCTTCGTCTGGAAGGTGGCGACCATCCTCGCCGAACTGAAAAGGCACAAGCCGGGCATTTACGAGTCCGTCTCCCGTATCGCCGCCGCGTGGGGCACGCCGGCGCAAGACGCCGTCTTCGCGAAAGAGTATTCGCAAGTCGAGAAGACGAGCATCGACTTCGCGGTGATGGAGAAGGCCGAACAGGTGCTGGTGTTACAGGCCCCGTACCAGTGGGACGACGTGGGGAGTTGGCTGGCCCTGGAGCGCCGCAACCCCCAAGACGCGCACGGCAACACCGTGAAGGGGCTGCACCTCGGCATCGACACGGCGAGCTGCGTCATCGCCGCGGAAAGGGATCACCTCATCGCCACCATCGGCGTCAGCAACCTCATCATCATCCAAACCGGCAACGCGACGCTGATCGCCGACCGCCGCGACGAGGCGGCCGTCAAGGACATCGTCGAGAAGTTGAAGAAGACGCCGGGCTTGGAGAAGTACCTGTGACCCCGGCCCGGCCGAAGACGAAACTGCTCGGCGTCGATTTCGGCACCGTCCGCGTCGGCCTGGCCGTCAGCGACGAGGGCCGCCTGATCGCCGCCCCGCTCGACATCCGCGAGCGCAAGAATCCGACGGCCGACGGCAACTACTTCAAGGACGTGGTAACGCGGGAACACATCTCGGCCATCGTGCTTGGGCTACCCGTCCACACGGACGGCCGCGAAGGCGTGAAGGCCAAGGAGAGCCGGGCCTACGGCAAATGGCTCGGAGAGGTGACGGGCCTGCCGGTAATGTTCGCGGACGAGCGGTTCTCGACCGCCTTCGCCGAGTCCGCCCTCTGGGCCGCCGGGTTGACGCACAAGAAGCGGAAGGCCAAGCGGGACGCTGTCGCCGCCCAAATCATGTTGCAGGGCTTCTTGGACGGCGGCTCCAAGGAAGTCGAAATCCTCAACCTCTCCGACCCGAAGCCGGAAGCGGAAGAGCCGCCACAAGAATGACCGCCACTACAGCCGGATAGATCCGTCTCCGCTGACCCGCCAGACCGAATCGGTCGGATTGCCACGATTTGGGCGCATCGGTCGCGCGCACTGGCAGAGTGGCTGGCAGACCTTCACAATTCGGCCCAAAACCGGGCATTGCTTCGCGCGATCAATCTCAGCGGTTGGAGTCGAACCAACACCTCACCGTTTTCAGCGGCGCGCTCAAACCGCCTGAGCCACACTGAGAAGCCGAAATCACCTGCCGGCGGTGGGAGTCGAACCCACTTGGTACGGATTAAAAGTCCGTTGCTCTGCCGTTAAGCCACACCAGCTAAAATGCGACCGATTTGAAACACAGAGGACACAGAGACCACAGAGGAAAGACCGAGAAGAGTCCTTAATCTTCATTGAAAAATTCCTCC
>JAYUGD010001067.1:0-3183 GCA_043767785.1 Zavarzinella sp.
AGTACGCCCGGCGGACTCGCTCACCCAAGGTTCTTTGTCTCATTCATGGCGCGACGACGATTTTTGCACAAGCTCGGAGCGTGAGGAGTACATTGGGCGCCCGTTTTTCTTCCCCTCTCCGCCGCGGAGAGGGGGCCGAGGGGTGAGGTTGCCTTTCGCGGCCAGCGCATTCCCCGCTTCACTCCGGCTCCGGCTCTTGGAACACCGGCATCTGCATCGTCCCGCCGGCGTCGCTCATCAAGGGGCTTTTCAGCGGCAGGCGCAGGACGAACTTACTCCCCTTGTTGGGCTTGCTCTCCACCAGCACGTCGCCGCCGTGCTCGCGCAGGATTTTGCGGCTCACCGGCAGGCCGAGGCCGGTGCCGCGCGCGCCCTTGGTGCTGGCGAACGGCTTGAAAATGTCCGCGATCATGTCGGCCGGGATGCCGGGGCCGTGGTCCAAGACGATGATGCGGACCCACTCCCCGCCCGGCTCCAGCAGCGTCTGCACGCCGACGTACGGGTCTTCCCGGCCCTCGACGGCGTCGATGGCGTTGCCCACGATGTTCAGCACGGCCTTGTACAGCCCGTCCGGGTCGGCCGGCACCGGCGGAAGGGTGGGGGACAATCGCACCTCCAAGTTCGCCCCGATGTCCTCGGCCCGCGGTTGCGTGAGTTCGATCACGTCCTCGACGACCTTGTTCAGGTCGATCATCTCGATGGCCGGCTCGCGGTCCTTCGAGTAACTCAGCATGTCCAGCACGAGGCCGTGGATCTTGGCTTGGTTCTTCTCGACGAGTTTCCACCCCTTCATCAGCAGGCCGCGGTCGTCGTCCGCGAGGCCGCACTCGACCATCTCGCTGCCGAACACCACGCCCTGCATGATGTTCTTGATGTGGTGGGACAGGGCCGCGATCGTCTGGCCGACGGCCGCCAGCCGCTCCGCGGAGAGCATGGCGCGATGGTAGCGCGTCTCCTCGACGGCGAGGGCCGCCTGGTGGGCGATGGCGATGGCCAGGGCCAAGTGTTCCTCGGTGAGTTGGCCGGGCACGTCCGCGACGGCCCGCTTGGCGATGTCGTTGGCCTTGGTCGTCGTGTCCAGGAACAGGACGCCGTGCGTCTCGTGCCGGCCCTTCATGGGGACGCAGATCACCTCGCGGATGTTGAACCGCGTGATGCTGTTGCCGCCGGCGAAGCGGTCGTCGCGGGCCGCGTCCGAGATCAGGGCGCCCTGCTTCTCGCGCAGCACCCAGTCCATGATGGTCCGGCTGACGGTCATCTTCTCCGGCCCGACGCCGGGGTTGCGGAAGCGGATGGCCTTCGGCTCGAACTTGGCGCCGTCCCCCGCCCGCAGCATCACGCACCCGTGGTCGGCCGGGATGGAGTTGAAGATCAACTCCAGAATCCGGTCGAGCAGTTGGTCGAGGTCCAAGATGTGGCTGACGGCCTGCGTCGTCTCGTACATCACGCTTAAGGACGCCAGGCGCGTCCGCATCCACTGGCTGCCGGACTTGTCCGGCAGCGAGAGGATGCGGCTCCCCTCGTCCTCCGCGACGGTCTTCACGATGGCCGACGGCCGGTCCTCGGACTTCGGGCCGACCATGTGGATCTGGTTGGCGAGTTGCGTCAGGCCGGACGCGCGCTCCCCGCGGACGCCGCCGAAGACGAGGATGCTCTGGCCGATGGTGATGTGGTCGCCGGGCGACAGGACGTGCTCCCGGACCGGCCGCGAGTTGACGAAGGTGCCGTTGGCGCTGTTGAGGTCTTTGACGGTGCAACTGCCGCCGAGGAGTTTCAGTTCGGCGTGCCGGCGGGAGATTTCCGTGTCGTGCAGGGTGATTTGGTTGGTGCGGTCGCGGCCGACGGTGACGGCCTCGCCGTCGGGCAGGTCGAACTGGCGGCCCTCGTCCGGCCCCTTGATGACGATGAGTCTGGCCACGCCATCTTCCTCTGGGCCACGGCACGCGACCGGCGGAGTTTGTTATACGGCCGGCGGCGTCCCCTTGCCGGCCGCGATGTGGGCGGCCCGGCGGCGGCCGTACTCTTCGGGGGTCATCACCTCGAGTTCCACGGCGCCGTCGGCCGTGCCGGTCTCGAAGATTTGCCGCAGAAAGGGCACGCACCACCCGCACCCGGTGCCGGCCCCCTCGCACTCGGAGAGTTGGCTGGCGACCTTGGGGCGGTGCAGGCGGACAAACTTTTCCAGTTTCCGGCGCGTCACGCGGAAGCACAGGCACACGCGGTCGTCCGGCCCGGTCACGGCGAGGGGGCTTTCGGGGCCGGCTCGCCCACGGCCGCCGCCTTGCCCGACGCCTCGACGGTCAGTTGGATCGACTCGCCGCCGTCCGTCTTGACGACCAAGACCTTCTTGACGGCCCCGATCTTTTCCGGCTGGAACTGCACGATGACGACGTACGACTTGGCGGCCGGGAGCGGCGGCAGCGGGACCGTCACGCCGTCCCCCTGGCCGCCGACGGCGGCGATCTTGAACGGCTTGTCGCTGCGGACGATCAGCCTCTTCTCGACCTTCTTGCCGATCTCGACGGCGCCCAGGCGGACGGTGTCCCCGCCGCCGTCGCCGCCGACCAGACTCAGGGCGGCCTGCACTTCGCCGGTCACGTTCACCATCAGCGCCGGGGCGGCCGGGTCGTTGGTCTTCAGCACGATCTGGTCGTCGATCTTGCCGACGGGCGCGCCTTCCTTCAACGTGGCTTTGACGAGGTAGCTGACGTTGCCCCGGACTTCCGCGGGCACCGCCGTGTACGTCACGTCGTACAGGTCTTTGTTGAACGTCGCGTCCGTCACTTTCCAGAACGGGAGCCGGCCGCTGTACGTGAGCGTCAGGCTTTGGGAGTTCTTGGCGCCGGCCGCGTTGACGCCGAAGGCGAAGGCCCCGGGCGCCATGAAGATGTCCGGCCGGCTGACGGCTCGGATTTGAAGCTGGGCGATGGACCAGAACGGCTGGCCGGTCTTCGGGTTTTGGCCGATGAATTTGACCGGCAGTTGCACTTCCTTCACCCCCTCCACGCGGGAGGTGTCGATCTTGATCTCGATGTACCCCGTCTCCTTGGAGTCCATCTTGCCCGTGTACGCGAGGACGGTCACGCACCCGCAACTCGGCTTCGGCTGCTCGATCTGCATCGGGAAGGCGTAAATGTTCGTCATCGCGAATTTGTGGGTCCGGACGGTCCCCTTGGGGAGCGT
>JAYUGD010001068.1:0-3181 GCA_043767785.1 Zavarzinella sp.
CCGCGCTGCTCCAACGGCTGAAGGACATCCCCAAGCCGTCGGGCAAGGGCGAGGAGTCGATTTCCATCACCATCGAAGCTTCCCCGGACCTCAGCTACTCCCGGCTGATCGAAGTGATGGACTTGTGCAAGCGGTCCAAATACGACTCGGTGAATTTGACGCCGATTAAGAAAGAGTCGTGAGGGTGGCGTTTGTTTAGCCGCGACGCGACGCTTCGGAGTGGAGCGCGCGGCTACCCGAGTAAAATCCACTGCCGCGCGGGGAAACGATTTTATCCGGAAAGTCCGCGCTCCACTCCGAAGCGTCGCGTCGCGGCTAAACGGGTTGTGATGGGTTTGGTCTGGAAAACCTTCCGCCCGCCCGTCCCGTGACATAGAATACTAAAACGATTGGCCACATTTCAGCCAAGACTGGGAACAATCTGACCAAGCCTTTCGTCTCACCCTTCAGAGGTGCCCCGTGAACACTCCCGGACGAATCAACACTCGCTCCGGCGGCATGCGGCCTTGGGCCGCTTTGGCAGCCCTTTGCTTTCTCACCATTGCCGGGGCCGTGGCCCAAGAAAAAGGGCAGACGCCCAAGCCGGAGGGGCCGGCGCCCGAAGAGCGGCCGGAAGAAGAGCGGGTGAGGCTGGACCGGGATTACGACCTCTTCAAATACATCGAAGACGACGCCCCCATCGCGTACCGCGGCCAGAAGATTCTGGACCCCAAGAAAGATTACGCCGCCACGCAGGAGTTGAAAGCCTACGACTACGTGCTGGCCTTCGCCAGCAAGCAGAAACCGGAGTTGCTGGCCAAGTACGCGGCCCGGGACGTGCCGTACCCGAGTTTATTCAAGGGAAACCGGCTGGACTACTTACGGGAGTTGATGCACTTCGAAGGCCGGCTGGCGCTGTTGATCCCGGTGCGGGCCACCGAGGGGCTGCGGACATTGGAAAAGATCGACAAGCTCTACGAGGCGTGGATTTACCCCAAGGGGCACAGTGAACCACTCTGCTTGATGGTGTCGGAACTGCCGGAAGGGGTGAAGCCGGGCGAGGACATTAACATCAACGTCGCGTTCGACGCCTACCTCTTCAAGCTGTTCCACTACGAGAGCCGCGGGGACAAGGCGTGCGAGGCCGGGAAAAAGCAGTGGCGGCGGGCCCCGTTGTTCCTCGGCAAGACGTTCGAGAACAAGGGGTCGGCCCTCGACACCGGCCCGACGTACACGGACAACATGCTGCTGACGATCGTGCTGAGCCTCTTCGCGGTCGCCGGCACGGTCGTCCTGCTGGGCTGGTGGCTGAAGCGCGGCGGCCGGTACGTGGAAGAAGAGCGGAAACGCCGCCTGGAACAGACGAAGTTCTTGGAAGACAGTGAAGGCTGATTGCGGGACTAATTGGGCGCGCGGCGCGCCCGAAAACATACTCATTTGTCGGACTTATTCCCCGGGGAGGTGAACGGTGGCTGAGAAACCTGAGAAGCCGGAGGCCGCGGAAGGCGCCGGCAAGGCCAAGGGCGCCCCGGTGATCCGGCGCGTCGAAGTGGCCGAAGACGACATGCAGACCCGCGTCCTCAGCCGGCACCTGCCGGCGTGGGTGATCTCCGGGGCCATCCACGTCGTGGTCATGGGCGTGGGCATCTTGTTCCTGTCATCGCCAGCGCAAATGGATGGGAAGCCGGACGACGGCATCGTCACCTCGCAGGTGGAAGAGCCGAAGGAGAAGGAAGACAACCTCACCAACGAGGACATCGGCTTCGACGCCGACTTGGAGGCCGCCACCAATGTTGACAAGGAAGACACCGTCAACGTCCAAGCCCAGGCCAGCGACGAGCCGGTCGGCCTGGAAAACCAGACCAACGAGACCGCCCCGCAGACGGCCGTCGCCGGCCTGAACGACGGCGGGACCGCCGGCATGGAAGGCGCCATGTCTGACGCCGGAGCCGCGGGCGGCACCGGCGGCGGGGCCGCCTTCTCGGTGGACGGCATGAAGGGCCGCTCCGGGGCGACCAGGGACAAGCTCATCAAGGCCGGCGGCGGCAACAGCGAGTCCGAGGCGGCCGTCGCCCGCGGGCTGAGCTGGCTGGCCCGCAAGCAACTCAAAGACGGGTCGTGGGAGTTCGACGGGTCGAACAAGGGCAACAAGATCGCGGCGACCGGCTTGTCCGTCTTGCCGTTCTTGGCCGCCGGGGAGACGCACAAGTCCGGCAAGAAGTACCAGAAGGTCGTCGCCGCCGGGGTGACGTGGCTGATGGGCCGTGTGGGGTCCGGCGGGATGATGTCCTCCAACATGTACGAGCACGCCATCGGCACCGTCGCCCTGTGCGAAGTGACCGGCATGACGCGCGACCCGAACGTGAAGAAGAAGGCCGCCGAGGCCGTCGGCTACATCGTGCGGGCGCAGTCGAAGGACGGAAGCTGGGGCTACACGGCCGGGACGGACGGGGACACGTCGATCGTCGGCTGGCAGATCCAAGCACTGCAGTCGGCCAAACTCGCCGAGATCAAGTTCGACAAGGAGAAGGTGTTCGGGGCGGCCGAGAAGTTCCTGAACAACGTGGCCGCCGACTCCGGCAGCAAGTACGGCTACCGCGAAAAGGGCGCCTCGGTGAGCCTGACGCCGGTGGGGCTGTTGTGCCGGTACTACATGGGGTGGACGCCGAAGCACCCGGCGTTCGGGCGGGGGGTGGAGTTCATCAAGCAGACGCCGCCGAACAAGGCGACGTTCGACATGTACATCTACTACTACTCGACGCAAGTGATGCACTTCTACGACGGCCCGGACTGGCACAAGTTCTGGAACCCGAAGATGCGGGACATGCTGATCGACCTCCAGAACAAGTCCGGCGACCAGAACCTGCAAGGGAGCTGGGAAAAAGACGGCGGCCACATCGGCGGCGCCTGCGGCCGGCTCGGGACGACGTGCCTGTGCCTGCTGACGCTCGAAGTGTACTACCGCCACCTGCCGCTGTACAAGCGGGACAACGGCGGCTTGGCCGAGATGGAACGGTAACAGACATTTGACGGGACCGTGACTCGCGGCCGGCGGGGGGAAACCCCCGCCGGTTATTTTTTGCGCGCCCGCGTCGTGATTTGTTAGCCGCGACGCGGAGGCTTTGCGCAGCGGAGCGCGTCCCCTGACCATCACCAAAATCAAGTGTCCATAACCCGCGTATTGTCCGCGGGACGCGCTCCG
>JAYUGD010001069.1:0-3174 GCA_043767785.1 Zavarzinella sp.
ACAGTCTCCCGCCCCGCCTTTTTTCGTGCGTGGAAGGTGTTCAGCGCGTATGAAATGTCGCGCCATTGAATGCCTGAATCAAAAGCAGATTGATTATTATTTAGGCGTCTAGTTGGCTTTGATGCAACAAAGATAATCACCAAGGCGAACGTCTCATACAAATTACCACTTGCATTGCCGATAAATGTCACTTTAGACAGCATTTGGTGTTGTAATTGCTAGCAATCATGCCTAGGCTAGGGAGAGTTGCACGATCAACACCCGTCGTCTGAAGGAGCAGGGCCGGAGATGGCACGTCATGACCCGGAAGAGCCGTTGCTTCCCGACATCGTCGGGAATTCGCCCGCGATGCGCGAGGTCTACCGCCTTACCCGACTGGCCGCCCCGAGCAACGCCAGCGTCTTGCTGATCGGCGAGACCGGCACCGGCAAGGAAGTGATCGCCAGGGCCGTTCACAAGCGCAGCCACCGGGCCACGGGGCCGTACATCCGCGTCAACTGCGGGGCCTTGCACGAGAACCTGTTGGAGAGCGAACTCTTCGGGCACGTGAAGGGGGCGTTCACCGGGGCCATCGAGAACAAGACGGGCCGCTTCGAGGCCGCCCACGGCGGCACGATCTTCCTGGACGAAATCTCCAGCATGTCCCCGAAGTTGCAAGTGAAGTTGCTGCGCGTGTTGCAGGAACGCGAGTTCGAGCGCCTTGGGGACGCCAAGACGATCCGCGTGGACGTGCGCGTGGTCGCCGCCACGAACGAGTCACTGGAAGACGAGATCGAGGCCGGCCGGTTCCGCGAGGACTTGTACTACCGGCTCAACGTGGTCCCGATCCCGCTGCCGCCGCTGCGCGAGCGCCGAGACGACATCCCGCCGCTGGCCCAGCACTTCTTGAAGCGGCACGCCGAGTCGAACCGCCGCGACGTGCCGGAACTGACGGCCGAATTCATGGCCGCCCTGATGGCCCACGACTGGCCTGGCAACGTGCGCGAACTGGAAAACACCATCGAGCGCTTGGTCGTCTTGAGCGACGGCAAAAAGATCCCAGCCGACTTGCTCAAATTCGGCCGCCCGAAGTATTCGCTGCGGAGTCTCAAGCCGCGCGCCGACGACGTGCCCTCGCTGGTGCGAAAACTCATCGAGGTCGGCACCCGTCACCCGATGCCCGCCGGCTCGCAACTCTACGACTTCCTCGTCGGCGGCGTCGAGCGCGAACTGATCGAGCAAGTGATGCTCCAGTGCGACGGCGTCAAAGTGACTGCCGCCGACCGCCTCGGCATCAACCGCAACACGCTGCACAAGAAACTGGAGCAGTACGGGGCCGTCCTCAAGTCCACGCCGTCCGAAGACCACGGGGCCAACGGGACGGGGGAGTGAGGCAATTGACAGTCGGCTTCTCTGAGGGCGTACGACCGCTTAAAAAATTTGAAAAGTCGAATGCGCTCTGTTGAATCCCTGTGCTGGGGCTTTCGCGTTCGAGCATTCGTCAAGTACAATGTGTAAGTGATGGAAGAGGCCGGCCAACTTCCCGAAACGGTGCTGTACCGAATCTTGCGTTCGGACGCCAAGGGGAGAGCTTTCGGCACGCCCCGGAATGCGCGGGCGCCCACCTTGGAAGAATTCAACGCACGGGTGGTCGAGATCCGCGCGGGGGACTTGGCCGAATCGATTGTCCAACGGCGGCACGGGATCTTTCCGGAACAAGCCCTGCGGGTCAGTCAGTTGAGTCCCGAGGAACTGATTCGATTCCGAGTCGATGACCCGATCAGTGCGGTCGAATCGCTGGCCGGGTTGGCTCTGACGGGCGGCCATCACCGCACGACCGAGATTACGCGGCGGGTTCAAGCCGGCCAACTTGATCCGGACACTGTCATCAGGATTCTTCTCCATGATTGATAAGAATGGCTTTGGGAGCCAAGCGGAACGTGAAATTCGTGTCACCCGCACCGTCGGCCCGGCCACGCGCCGGCGGTGGGAGAATCTTCCCGCCGGGACAAAGACGGCGTACGACCGTTCCATGGCCTTTCTCGGGTGTACGGCGAATGTGACCTTTGGGACGCAATCAGGCGCGACGGCGGAAGCCGACCGAATTGCGGCGGCACGGCTCATGCTGTTGAATTTGGGCTTGGACACCTCTGACCCCGGATGGTCGAGCGACGTACTCGATCGGTTCGTGAAGTCCGTGACGGAAACGCCCGGCGGTGGCGTCAATGACCTGTTCCGCGCGCTGTTCGGGGTGCTGGGCGACTACGGTGCCGAATTGACAAAGCCCGTCGCGGCCGTCCTCAAAGAATTGGTCATCAAGTGCTTTGTAGAACACCGGATGTCATACGACGCGGCGGATTGGAAACGGCTCGCCGAAGACTTGGGCGGGCGCGGGACGAAGGCACAACTGTATTTGGCTCTCCACGCGATCCCGCCGGAGTTCGTCTCCGCCGCATTGGCGGAGGCGATGGCCGATGGTTTGGGGGCCACTGAATATCACGGGGAAGCCGCCGCCGCGCTCGCGGCCTGAGCCCCCCGGAGGCGAGGCGTGGTGTGCGGCGAATTTACCGATACGTCGGGCCGAGAAAAATCGCGGATCGCGTCCTTGGCGCTCCGCTTGGGGTCCGGGTTGAGTCTCCGAACGACATCCTTCGCTGGATTCGTGACACGGGTCAGGAGTTGGACGCGGGCGGGTGCGTCATCGCCACTTTTGTGATCGACGACGCGGGGTGGCTACGAATCGCGGACCGGCGGAGCGAACACGTTGCCTGCGCCGGCGGGGGAGCGGTGTGCTCGGCCGGCGAGATGACGTTTGCCGCCTCGCGGGACCGCGTCGGCGTTTCTTGGGTGACCAACCAGTCTGCCGGGTACTGCCCCGAAATCGAATCGTGGCCGGCTGTTCAAGCGGCTCTGACGAAGGCCGGCATCGCCGCGCCGGACGGCTTTAGCAAAGCGCATTGTTTCCGCCGCTGTGTACCGTGCGGGTCCATCAACATTATTAAGGACGGAGTATTCGAGTGTTCGGTATGCGCCGCGAACCTACCCGCGGATTGGAATTTAGAGTGCGAAATCGCCGCCGAGCGAACCGCCGCAACTGAATCGGGTCGCCATTCCCCTCCTTTGCGACATGGGGCCGCCGGCCACATGATGTCTGAATGAAAAGGTAGAGCGGTTTTCAAGCGGGTGTAGCGGTGG
>JAYUGD010001070.1:0-8785 GCA_043767785.1 Zavarzinella sp.
CTTGCTTGCGACTCATCCTTGGGTCTCCGAACGGTGGTTTTCCTGCAACCCCTTTTACCCAAATTCCCCGGACCGCACCAGAGAAGTTGGTTACACCCGCGAGGCAAGGTGTCGGAGGGCGACCGTCGAATCGAACCATGTTAGCAGGCGGCGGGCGTTCCGCAATAGCCCCCGTGGCGCCCGAACTTGCGGCGCGGCCGGGCGTGGCCTATCTTGACGGAGAACTCGTCTCCCCGCATCACCGGGCCAGCCGACAAACCATTCTGTCGGGCCGCCGACAGCGGCCCGGCCGGCTTCGTTCAGCAGGTGGGACATGCGGCGTTCCAAATGGTGGGTCGGGTATCTGGCCGGCTTCATCGCCGTCGCCCTGATTTCTGCCGCGATCGTCGGCCCGCCCGGCGACGCCCGCCTGCCCCTCTTCATCGCCGTTTTGGCGGCCGCGTTCGCCGGAGTCGGCGTTTTGGCCCGCCGACGGCGCGAAGCCGCCGCCTTCGCGACGCCCGATACCGCCTTACGGGACAGCGAAGCCCGGTACCGGATGCTCCTCGAAGGCGTCCCGCAACTCGTCTGGACGTGCTTGCCGGACGGGCGGTGCGACTATTTGAGCCGCCAGTGGGTCGAATACACCGGCGTCCCGGAGGCCGAGCAACTCGGCTACGGCTGGGCCGATGCGATCCACCCCGACGACCGCCCGCGCCTGATGCTCCGGTGGGAACAGGCGGTGGCCGGGGGCGACCCGCTCGACGTGGAGTTCCGCATCCGGGGCGGGGCGGGAGACTACCGCTGGTTCAAGACGCGGGCCGTCCTGTTCTCCGACGGCGCCGGCGGCGGGAAGTGGTTCGGCACCAACACCGACATTCACGACCGCATCTTGGCCGAGGCGGAGTTGCGGGAGTTGAACGCCACGCTCGAAGGGCGGGCGGACGAGCGCGTGAAGGCCCAGCGGGAGAGCGAGCAACGGTTCCGCGCGCTCTTCCACTCGCAGTTCCAGTTCATCGGGCTGTTGTCGCCGGCCGGCGTCGTGCTGGAGGCGAACCGGGCGGCCTTGGCGTCCGCGGGCGTGACGGAAGCCGCTGTCGTCGGGAAGCTGTTTTGGGACACGCCTTGGTGGACGCACGACCCGGGACAACAAGGCCGCCTCCAAGAAGCAATCGCCGCCGCCGCGGCCGGCCAACAAGTCCGGTTCGAGGCGTCACACTTCCGCGAGGACGGGACAGTGGTGTGGGTCGATTTCTCCCTGACGCCGTTCCGCGACGACACCGGCGCCGTCGCCCTGCTCATCCCCGAAGGCCGAGACATTTCCGACCGGAAGCGGGCCGAGGAGGCGCTGGGGGAGAAGGAAGAGTTGTTCCGCAGCGCGTTCGACCACGCCCCCATCGGGATGGCGCTCGTCGCCCCGGACGGGAAATGGCTGCAGGTGAACCGCTCCCTGTGCGAACTGGTCGGCTACACAGACCAGGAATTGCTCACCATCGACTTCCAGACCATCACGCACCCCGACGACCTCGACGCCGACTTGGGCCACGTCCGGGAAGTGCTCGCGGGCGAGATCCAGACGTACCAGATGGAGAAGCGCTACTTCCACAAGCGCGGCCACGTCGTCCACGTCATGCTGTCCGTGTCGCTGGTCCGAGACGGGGGCGGCCGGCCCCTGTACTTCGTCTCGCAGATCAAGGACATTTCGCAGCGCAAAGCGGCCGACGAGGCGCTGGCGGCGAACGACGCCCTGCTGCGCCAATTCATCAAGCACTCCCCGGCGGCGATCGCCATGTTCGACACGGAACTCCGCTACCTCCAGATGAGCGACCGTTGGCTGATCGACTACCACTTGGCCGGGCGGGACATCACCGGGCTGAGCCACTACGACGTGTTCCCGGACATCCCGGAGATTTGGAAGGCGGTCCACCGCCGCGTGCTGGCCGGAGCCGTCGAGCGGTGCGAGGAAGACCCGTTTCACCGGGCCGACGGCGAGACCGAGTGGCTCCAGTGGGAGTGCCGGCCGTGGCGCCGGGCCGCGGGCGAGATTGGCGGCCTCGTCATGTTCACCCAAGTCATCACGCAGCGGAAGCGGGCCGAGGAGCAGGTCAAGGCCTCGCTGCGGGAGAAGGAAGTGCTTCTCAAGGAAATTCACCACCGGGTCAAGAACAACTTGCAGATCGTCTCCACCCTGCTCGACCTCCAGTCCGGCCACACGGCGGACCCGCGGGCGCTGGCGATGTTCCAGGAGAGCCGGGGGCGGGTCAAGTCGATGGCCCTGATCCACGAGCGCCTGTACCGGTCGCAGGACATGGCCCGGGTGAACTTCACCGAGTACGTCCGGCAACTGGCGGACGACTTGTGCCGCACGTACAAAGTCTCCGACGACGACGTGCGGCTCGAACTGGACGTGGACATTCCCCCGCTACCCCTCGACCTCGCCATCCCGTGCGGGCTACTCTTGAACGAGTTGATGTCGAACTGCTTCAAGCACGCCTTCGCCGGGGCCGCGGGCGGGACCATCCGGCTGTCCCTCCGCCGGGCCGGGGAGACGAACGTGTTGATCCTCTCCGACGACGGGGCCGGGTTCCCCGCCGACACCAATTTCCGCGACACGGAGTCTTTCGGCCTACAGTTAGTGAACACGCTCGTGGACCAACTCGACGGCGACATCGACATGGCCGCCGGCCGCGGGACGACCTTTACCGTCCGCTTTCCCAAGCCGAAGGGCTGACCCCGAGACAGGAACCGCCGCATGACGCCCACTGCCGTCCTCATCGTCGAAGACGAAAAGATCATCGCCAAGGGGATCGAGAAACAGTTGAAGGCGATGGGGTACGCCGTGGCGGGGTCGGCCGCGACCGGGGAAGAGGCCGTCCGGAAGGCGATCGCCTTGCGCCCCGACCTCATCCTCATGGACATTTCACTGGGCGCCGGCATCGACGGGGTCGAGGCGGCGGGCCAAATCCGCGGGCAACTGAACGTCCCCGTGGTGTACCTGACCGCCAACTCGGACGCCGCCACGCTCCAGCGGGCGAAGCTGACCGACTTGTTCGGGTACGTCCTGAAGCCCTACGAGGACAAGGACCTCCAGACGGCCATCGAGATCGCGCTGTACCGGCACAAGATGGAGCGCCAGTTGCGGGAGAACAAGCAGTGGCTGGCGGCCACGCTCGGCAGCATCGGCGACGGGGTAATCGCCACCGACGCCGCCGGCCGCGTGCGGTTCATGAACGCGCACGCCGAAGTCCTCACCGGCTGGGCGCAAGCCGACGCGGCCGGGCGAGCCGTTCAAGACATTTTCAACATCTTCCACGAGCGGACCCTCGAACTGGTGCGAAACCCGGCCCTGGACGCCTTGGCGAACGGGGAACCCGCGACCCTCGCCCGCGACACGATCCTGATCGACAAGGCCGGGAAGGAACGGCCGATCGACGACAGTGCGGCGCCCATCCGCGACGTGAATGGGAACATCTCCGGCGCGGTGCTGGTGTTCCGCGACATTTCCGAGCGCCGCCGCCTCGAAGAACACTTGCGGCAGGCGCAAAAGATGGAGGCCATCGGGCGGCTGGCGGGCGGCATTGCCCACGACTTCAACAACATCATGACGATCATCACCGGGTACAGTGAGTTCCTGTTGTTCGCCGACCTCAGTCCCGAGGAACACCGCGCGGCGGCGCGGGAAATCAACGCCGCCGCCCAACGGGCCGCCGGGCTGACGCAACAGATCATGGCGTTCAGCCGCAAGCAGATGCTCGTCCCGTGCGTCCTCAACCTGAACACCGTGGTCCGGGACATGGGGACGATGGTCAAGCGGCTGATCGGGGCCAACATCGAGTTCGTCACCGACCTCCTCCCCGGCCTCGGGAATGTCAAAGCGGACCCGACGCAAATCGGGCAGGTGCTCCTCAATTTGGCCGCGAACGCCCGCGACGCGATGCGGCGGGGCGGGCGGTTCGTCCTCGCCACGTCCCACGCCGAATTGAGCGCCGCCGACACCCGCCTGCCCCCCGACGTGCCGCCGGGCCGGTACGTCGTCTTGTCGGTCAGCGACACCGGGGTCGGCATGCCGGAGGCCATGCTGGCCAACATCTTCGAGCCGTTCTTCACCACCAAAGGGGTCGGTCAGGGGACGGGCCTCGGCTTGGCCACGGTCTTCGGCGTCGTGAAACAAAGCGGGGGCCACATCACTGTGACGAGCAAGGTCGCCGAGGGGACCTGTTTCCGCGTGTACCTGCCCGTGGTCGAAGAAGCGCCGCCGGCGCCGGCCAGCGTCCCGCGGCCCGCCGCGAAGGGGCGGGAAACCATCCTGCTCGTCGAGGACGACGACGTGATTCGGCGCATGACGAAACAAGCTCTCCAGCAAAGCGGCTACACCGTTCTGGACGCGGCGGACGGAGAGGACGGGTTGGCCGTCGCCGCGGCCGCCGCCGGGCCGATTCACTTGCTGTTGACCGACTTGGTGATGCCAAAGGTGTCCGGCCGCGAACTCGCCGACCGCCTGTCGGCCCGGATGCCGGCCGTGCGCGTGCTGTTCGTGTCCGGGTACACGGAGGACGAGATTGTCCTTCAAGGGGTGGAGTCGGCCGCCGTCGATTTCCTGCACAAGCCGTTCAGCCTCGCCGCCCTCGCGGACAAGGTGCGGGAAATCTTGGACCGGCCGTGACCGCTTTGGCAGGACGTCCTCCGTTTTGGCGTTCGACCCCGGATGGGGTCACCGCCATTAGCCCCGGGTCGCCGCTTCGGCGCACCCGGGGGACCAGAGGGTTCTCCCATTTGTGTTCGACCCCGGCAGGAGTCGCAGACATGCGGGCGACTTCTGCGACCCCTGCCGGGGTCGAACCGCTGTGGTGTCGTCGTCATCCCCGGGTGCGCCGAAGCGGCGACCCGGGGCTAATGGCGGCGACCCCATCCGGGGTCGAAAACAAAATTGCACGCGGCCAGCGGAGGAACTACTGTCAGGCCAGGCCCGGCAAATGCCCGGTACTGTCGCCGAGGGTGGCGAGCTTCACGTCCATGCGGTCGAGCATGGAGAGCCACAGGTTGTTCAGCGGCGTTTCCTTGGCGAACTTGAGGTGCCGGCCCGGCTTGATCGTCCCGCAGCCGCGGCCCGCCAAGAGCAGCGGCAGGTCTTCGTGGTTGTGGGCGTTGCCGTCCGAGTTGCCGCTGCCGTAGGCGACCATGCAGTGGTCGAGCAGCGTGCCGTCCCCTTCGGGGATGCCCTTGAGTTTTTCGAGGAGGTACGCGAGTTGGGTCGTGTGAAACTTGTTGATCTCGCGGATCTTTTCCTTCTTCTTGGCGTCGTTGCCGTGGTGCGAGAGATCGTGGTGCCCTTCCGGGACGCCGGCGAACGGGTACGGCTTGTTGCTCCCCTCGTTGGCCAAGACGAACGTGCACACCCGCGTCACGTCGGCTTGGAACGCCAGCGCCATTAGGTCGCAAAGGATGCGGACGTGTTCGCCGTAATTGGCGGGGATTGTGGCCGGCGCCTTGTAGTCGGGCGTCTTCACCGGCGGCAACTTGTCGGCGCGGGCGATGCGCTGCTCCACGTCGCGGATGGCCGAGAAGTATTCGTCGAGCTTGCGCAGGTCGTTGGCCCCGAGCTTGTTCTTCAGGTCCGCGGAATCGTCCCGCACGAAATCCAGTACACTTTTGCGGCGGGCGTCCCGCTTGGCCCGCTCGGCGTCGCCGCCGGAGCCGAAGAGGCGCTCGAACACCAGTTTCGGGTTCACTTCTTTGGGCAACGGCTGCGTCGCCGACCGCCACGACATCGTGGAGGAATAGACGCACGAGTAGCCGCTGTCGCAGTTGCCGGCCATCGACCCGGCCTCGGCCCCGATTTCCAGGGATGGCAGCCGCGTCAGGTCGGCCAGCCGCCCGGCCGCGACTTGGTCCACGGAGACGCCGGCCCGGATGTCGGTCCCGTCCGTTTTTCGCGGCTGGCAGCCGGTGAGAAACGCGCCGAGGGCGCGGGCGTGGTCGCCGCCGCCGTCGCCGTGGGCACGAGCTTTATCAGCGGTCAGCCCGGTGAGGATCGTGATGTCGTCTTTGACTTTGGCCAGCGGTTGCAGAATCGCCGGCAGGTCGGTGAGCGCCCCTTCCGTCTTCGGGGTCCAGTCGGCCATATTTTTGCCGTTGGGCACGTACAGAAAGGCCATGCGATTCGGCGCCGGGGCCGCCTTGCCGGCCGGGGCCGCCCACGACGTGACTGCCCCCATCGAATCGAGCCACGGCAGGGCGACGGCGGCGCCGAGGCCGCGGAGGAGGGTTCGGCGGGAAAGGTGGGTCATGGTCAAGTTCCTGTTTGGTCGGTTCAGTCAAGTCTCGCCCGCGAAAACCACCTTACCCCCAGCCCATCTCCGCAGAGCAAGTGGGCGGAAGTCCGTCCGCGTGTGGGGTACGTTCAATCCACGAACATGAACTCGTTGCTGTCCAACAACACTTGGGCGTACTGCTGCCACGCCGCGTCCGTGTCCGGCGTCACGAACGCCAGGCCCAACTCCGCCTCGGCCGGCTTCGGCACCCGGCCGAACGCCAGTTGATAAGCGCGCGTGATTCGCTTGGCCGCGTCCGGCCCGGCGTCCGCTTTCAGCCGCTTGGCGAAGGCGGCGGATTGTTCGGCCAACAGCGGACTGTTGAGGGCGAATAACTGCTGCAACGGCGTGATCGTGGGGATGCGGTCCGGGCTGTGCGTGACCGGGTCGGGGAAGTCGTGCAGCCGCAAGAGGTCGGTCAGTTCCCGCCGTTTGACGGTCCCGTATAGCGTGCGGCGGGTGTTCGTCGGCAAGCTCAACTCGGCCGGCGGCCCGCCCACGTTCAGGTCGAGCGTGCCACTGACGGCGAGCAGCGCGTCCCGCCACGCTTCGACATCCAGGCGTTGCCGGGGGAAGCGCGAGTAGTAGCGGAAGTTCGCGTCCCCGGCCGGGGGTTGGCCGCCGGCCTGTTGGTACGCGGCCGTCGCCATGATTTCGCGGTGCAGCCACTTGAGGGACCAGCCGTTGGCGATGAAGCGAGCGGCCAAGTCATCCAACAGGGTCGGGTGCGTGGGCCGTTCGCCCTGCGCCCCGAAGTCGCTGGGCGTGGCGACAATGCCGACGCCGAAGTGGTGCTTCCACACGCGGTTGACGAACACGCGGGCCAAGAGCGGAGCCGCGTCCGTCACCATCGCATCCGCGAGGTCGAGTCGGCCGCTGCCGTGCGTGAACTTCGCCGGCGTCCCCTTAGATAACACCGACACGAACCGGCGAGGCACGATCTGGCCGGGCCGGTTCGGGTTGCCGCGAATCTCCAACGGCATGTCCAACGGGGCGGGGTGATACACGACCTTGCTGCCGTGTTTCTTGTCAGCCGGGAGGACGGCCAGCGTGCCGTCGCGCACGCCCGGCGTCAGCGTGGCATCGTAACCGGGCGTGGCCTTCAACGTGGCGATCTTCCCTTGCGCGTGAGCCGCTTGGATCACCGAGGGGATGTTCCGCTTCGCCCCGAGTTTTTTGAACTCCGCGTCCAGTTTCGTGACCTGCTCGCGGGCTTGGGAAACCGTCTCGCCGTCAATGCCGGCGGCCAGCGCCCTGTCGGCCGTCTTGGTGCTGGCGAACACGCCGGCCAAGGCGTAATAGTCTTCCGCGGTGATCGGGTCGAACTTGTGGTCGTGGCAGCGGGCACAGGCGATGTTCAAGCCCAAGAACGCGCTGGAGAGCGTGTGAACCCGCTCCTCGTACTCGTCGGAAACAATCGTTTTGATGATCTCGACCGGCAGTTCCAACTCTTTCCAGTACGTCGGACTGAGGCCGATGAACCCGAGGGCGGCCTGGTCGCCCGGCGTCGCGTCCGGCGTCTGGTCGGCGGCCAGTTGCAGTTTCAGGAAGCGCGGGTACGGCACGTCGTCGTTGACGGCCTTCACCACCCAGTCGCGGTAGTGGTGCGGCAACCCCTTGGTCTCGGCCCACTGTTCGGCGATGTCGCAGTAGCGCACCAAGTCGAGCCAGTGCCGGCCCCAGCGCTCGCCGTACTGCGGCGTGGCCAGCCAGCGGTCAACCAGCTTGGTGAACGCGGCCGGGTCGGGGTCGGCCACGAACGCCGCGACTTCTTCCGGCGTCGGCGGCAGGCCGAGCAGATCAAACTTGGCCCGGCGAATCAGCGTCGCCCGCGGGGCCGGCCCGGCCGGTTCGATGTGGCGCTTGTCGAGTTCCGCCCGCAGGAAGCCATCAATCCGCGTCGGGGCCTTGACGGCCGAGGGTTCCGTTACGGTCAGCGGTTGGAACGACCAGAACTTGCGGCCGGCGTCGATGTCGATTTTCTTGGCCGCCGCCGGCCCTTTGGCCGCGGACGGGAAGGCCAGCCCGCGTTGAACCCACTGCTCCAGGTTCGCAATTTCGCGGTCGGCGAGTTTGTTCTTCGGCGGCATGTGCAGGTCGGCGTCGGTGTGCCGGACGGCCTTCACCAGCAGACTCTTGCCGGGGTCGCCGGCCACCGCCGCCGGGCCGTTGTCCCCGCCGCGCAGGACCGCTTCTCGCGAATCGAGGCGCAGGCCGCCTTGTTGCTTCTTGGCGGTTTCCGAGTGGCAGGAGAAGCATTGGGAGGCGAGCAGCGGCCGGATTTTCTGCTCGAAGAAGGCCACGTCCTCGGCGGTCGATTGGCCGAAGGCGGGCGGCGTACACAACGCCCCGACGAACAGGGGCCAGCAGAGGCGTGTCATTGCGAAACTCGCACGGCGGGAGATTGATAATCTACCGGAAAGCCCGCGGGGACGCAAGCAGTTTCGCCGCCAAGACCACGGTCGGCCAAGCCCACGGACGGCCGTCCGTGGGCT
>JAYUGD010001071.1:0-3170 GCA_043767785.1 Zavarzinella sp.
GTGGGCCACGCCCCCGGCGAGCCGGCCGACGGCCTCCATCTTTTGGGACTGCCGCACTTGGTCTTCCAGCCGGCGGCGGTTCTCGTCCTCGGCCACGCGGGCGGACACGTCCTGGGCGAGGGACATCATCGACACGAACCGCCCGGCCTCGTCCCGCAGCGCGGAGTTGTACCACTCGACGTGGACGACCAAGCCGCCCCGCGTCAGGTTGCGGTTGGACGAGTGCGAACTCGGCCGCGTCCCCGCGCGCACGCCGCGGAGCAACTCGTCCACGGCCGCCCGGTCCGCGGCGTGGACCAACTCCAACTCCTCAAGCGTCTTGCCCAGCGCGTCGGCGGCCGGCCACCCGAAGAGACGCTCGGCCGACGCGGACCACCGGACGACCCGGAAGGCCGCGTCCCACTCGACGAAGGCCAGCGGGGAGTCTTCCAGTTGCTGCTTCTGCCTGAGGCAGAGCCGGCGAAATTCCTCGTCGGCCGCCTTCCGCTCCGTGATGTCGCGCGCGACGCAGTGGACTTCCACCGTCCCCGCGGGGCGGGCCGCCGGGCGGGAACTGACTTCCCACACGTGCGCCGGCCCCGCCGGCGCGTGGACGCGCATCTCGAAGCGGGTCGGCTCGCGCCGCATCAGGCTCCAATCGACGGCGGCCGGGGCGATGGCGAGAAGCGTCCGGAATTCCCCGCCGATCACGTCGGCGCGGGGGCGGCCCGTCAGCCGCTCGCCGGCCGCGTTGAAGGTGAGGACGCGGCCGCAGTCGTCCAGCGTGAAGATGGCGTCGGCGGCCGACTCGATCATCTCCGTCAGCCGCGCCTCCAAGGCCGCCCGCTCCCGCAGTTCGCCCTTGAGGGCGCCGTTGCGACGGACGAGTTGCCGGCGCAGCGACACGACCACGGCGAGGGCGCCGACCAGCGTGAGCATGACGGCCAACGTGGCCAGTTCCCGCGAGTGTTCCCAGCCGGCGTCCGCCGGTTCACCGGCCCACGCCACCGCGGGCGACAGGAGGAGGATCACGGACGAGAAATACGATCGTTGCACAAGCGTGCCCCATCAGATGCGCGCCGGGGGCGAGTCCGGCGCGTGGAGGTGAACGCCGAAGTTTAGAGTCCGATGCGCGCGGGACGGGAATGGAACGGCGGTCGCCGCCGGGGATTTCGGCCGGGATTTGTGGCGGGGGCTGAAATTTATCCGGGAAGCGCGCCGAGTCTTCGGGACCCGGCCCCGTGGGTGACGGCCGACACCAACGAGCCGCGGGGTTCATCCCCGCGGGAGTACTCCCGTCGGGATGAACCCGACGGCTCGTTGACAAAGCGCCAGCCCCCCGTTGGCGGACGCGACAATCAGACCGGCTCGTCGGCGGGCCGGCGGGCCGGAACCCCTTGGGCGGGCCGCAGGTGCGTGGCGCGCGGCGCGCCGGCCGGGCCGTGGCCGGCGTGGGCGCGGTAGCCGTCGGCCGTCGCGGCCGGGCGGGCGGCCGGCGTGTCGTAGTCGAAGTCGCCGCCGTCGAAGTCGTCGTACCGGCACTGGTAGCCGGGCAGCGCGGCGCGGGCCTTCTCGTCGTGGAAGGCCTTCACGATCGACTGCTGCATCACTTCGCGGCAGGTACTGTTGATCGGGTGCGCGATGTCGGCGTGGAGCTTGGCCCGGCCGTCGTGGTCGCGGGGGGCGCGGTTGTCGTCGAGGTGCCCGCCGCAACTGTTGCAGAAGCGGCTGCGCAGGTGGTTCTTGGACCCGCACCGCGGGCAGCGGTCCGTGAGCTTGCGGCTCGGCATCGCCACGAAGAGACCCTTGGTCCCCTCGATGATCTTCAGGTCCCGGATCACGAAGGCGTTGTCCAGCGTGACGGAGCAGAAGGCCATGAGGCGTTCGTTGTTCTCCTCGACCAACTTGATGCGAACTTCGGTGATAACCACAGTTGGTCTCCTATGCGCCTGTGGCGGCGTGCGCGAGTCAATACCGGCTCCGAACTCGGTACACACGGGTTTTCGAGTCACCCTCAGAAGCCAACCCGTCCGACAGGTCATCCGCAACCCGCCGAGCTTCCTCGGGATTCCGACACAACACGAACAGGCACGACCCGGACCCGCTCATCAGCGCCCCGGCGGCCTTGTATTCTCCCAACCGCCGGCGCCAGTCGGCGACCGCGGGGGCCAGTTCAAACGCCGGCGTTTCCAGCCGGTTGTGCAGCGCCCGGCCCAAGGCCTCGGCGTCGCCCGCGGCCAAGGCCGCTTTCGCGTCTTCGCCGTCCCCCGGGTTCTCGGGAACCCGCAAGCGACGGTACACGTCGGCCGTCGCCAGCCCGAAGGCGGGCTTCACCAGCACCAAGTCGAACGCCCCGCCGACCGGCGCGGGGGTGATGATCTCGCCGCGGCCGGTACACCACGCGGCCGGCCCGTTCAGGAAGAACGGCACGTCGCTGCCGAGCGGCGCCGCCACGGCGGCCAAGTCGGCCGCGGGCAAGTTCAGGTTCCACAGGCGATTCAGCCCGCGCAGGGCCGCGGCGGCGTCACTCGACCCGCCGCCCAACCCCGCCGCCCACGGAATCCGCTTGGCCAGATGCACCGTTGCCCCGGCCGTGATTCCCGCGTGTACTCGCAGCGCCTCGGCCGCCCGGCACACCAAGTTTTCCGGCCCCGTGGCCAAGTCCGGCACATCCGTCGTCAAGACAATGGCACCCGAGGCGTTCGCCTCGAACGTCAGCTCGTCGCACAGGTCCACGGCCAGCATGAGCGTGGCAATCTCGTGGAACCCGTCGGCCCGCTTGCCCTTGATTTCAAGGAACACGTTGACCTTGGCCGGCGCCCGTTCGCGCAGGGGAGTCATGGCCGGCGCCGCGGAGGCCGCCGGCGCGTCGTCAAACAACATGGGTGGAAGCACTTGAGAGAAGTGTCCCCTCCTTGGGTCTGCATCGACATGAATCCCAAACCGTCCTGGTTGGGGCGGGCCGTCTTTTTCAACGGCCCAAGTCCCAGCGGTCAATCGTGAAGGTTCGCGGATAATACACAGACGATCTTGCCGGTGTCAAGCCCACCTTTGGGGATAATCCGGAAATTTGTTAAATGTCGGCAAGGTGGCCGATCCAGAGCAGGAAGCGAAGAGATAGAACCACAAAGGACACGAAGACCACGAAAAGAGTTTAACCACAGAGGACACAGAGAACACAGAGGAAAGAC